>DASWDY010000073.1:0-4238 GCA_036395035.1 Candidatus Limnocylindria bacterium | reverse complement strand
CGACATCGAGCGCAGAATGCCCGACCCCTGCGGCCCCGTCAGCCGGACGGTGCCGGCTGCCGCGTCGTGGATGCCGCGCGCGAAGAAGCGCAGCTCCGCAGGCTTGTCGACCGCGTCGAGGAGCTTCGCCTGCACGCGCGGCCGGAACAGCTTCGCGCGGCCGGACATCTTGAGCAGCGCGGGCCGCACGAACAGCTCGAACGTGAGCAGCGCGGACACGGGATTCCCCGGCAGGCCGAAGATCGGCACGGATCGCCCGTCGGCGCGCAGCTCCCCGAAGGCGAGGGGCCGGCCGGGCCGGATCGCGATGGCCCACACGTCGATGCGCCCGAGCTCGCTGACGACGGGCTTCACCCAGTCGTGGTCGCCGACGGAGACGCCGCCGCTCGTCACGATCGCGTCCGCTTCCATCGCGTCGCGCAGCGCCGCGCGCAGCGCCTCGGGCGTGTCCCGCACGACCGGCCTCAGCCACGGTCCGCAGCTCGCGGCCCAGATCGCCGAGCCGACCGAGTAGCGGTTCGAATCGCGGATCTTGCCGGGGCCCGGCGTGAGGCTCACGTCGACGAGCTCGTCGCCGGTCGAGAGGACTGCCACGCGCGGCCGCGCGATGACGAGCGGCTTCGGCACGCCGAGCGATGCGAGGAGGCCGATCTCGGCCGGACGCAGGACGGTCCCGGCCGCGAGGACGGTCACGCCTTTCTTCAGGTCCTCGCCGGCCTGGCGGACCGAGATGCCCGTGCGCGTCGCGGCGGTGACGGTGACGACGTCATCGGCGTTGTCGGTGTCCTCGACGCGCACGACGGTGTCCGCGCCCTCGGGCATCGGCGCGCCGGTCATGATCCGCATCGCCTCGCCCGCGCCGACCGGACGGTGGGGCATGCCGCCGGCCGCGACGGCACCGATGACCTTCAGGCGGACCGGCGCCGCCGCGACGTCGGCGCCGCGCACGGCGTAGCCGTCCATCGCGGAGTTCCGGAACGGCGGGACGTCGCGGTCGGCGACGACGTCGGCGGCGAGCGTGCGCCCGACCGCGTCGAGGAGCGGGATCTCGCGCGCGCCGAGCGGCCGGATGCGCGACAGGATCCCCTCGAGCGCCTCGTCGACGGTGAGCAGTCGGTCGGCCGCGCGCGCGGACGTGGGGCTGATGGCCATCGCGGTCGAGTCTAGGAGCGCGTCACTCCGCTCCTCGTCAGGCCACTACTTCGTGAGCGGTCGGCGACCGCCTTCGCGATCGCGGGCACGACCTGCGGATCGAACGGTGAGGGCAGGATGTGCTCGGCCGCGCGCAGGTCCGGCGGCACGCAGCTCGCGAGCGCCTCGGCGGCGGCGAGCTCCACGTCGTCGGTGACGGACGTCGCGCCCGCGTCGAGCAGACCGCGGAACACGCCGGGGAACGCGAGCACGTTGTTCACCTGGTTCGGATGGTCGCTCCGACCCGTCGCGACGATGTCGCACTCGGGCCCCGCGAGGAACGGGTCGATCTCCGGGATGGGGTTCGCCATCGCGAAGACGATGCGCGGCCGCGCCATCGTGCGCACGAGCGCGAGCGGGAGGAGGTTCGGACCGGAGAGGCCGATGAACGCGTGCGCGTCCTTCATGGCGTCCGCGAGCGACCCGTCGCGCGCGATGCCGAGCTCTCCGATGACGGCCTTCTTGTCAGGCGTGAGGTCCGTCCGTCCGGGGCCGACGATCCCGTGGCGGTCGACGACGAGGATCGACCCGACGCCCGCGCGCTTCAGGAGGCGCGCCGTACCGATCCCCGCCGCGCCAGCGCCGAGCACGACGACGCGCATGTCGCCGAGGGCGAGGCCGACGACGGCCGCGGCGTTCTTCAGCCCGGCGAGGACGACGATCGCCGTGCCGTGCTGGTCGTCGTGGAACACGGGGATGTCGAGCCGCTTGCGCAGCTCGCGCTCGATCTCGAAGCACGCGGGCGCGGCGATGTCCTCGAGGTTGATCCCGCCGAAGCTCGGCGCGACCCGGACGACCGTCTCGATGACCGCCTCCGGGGTGCGCGCGTCGATGACGAGCGGGAACGCGGAGATGCCGGCGAGGTCGCGGAAGAGCAGCGCCTTCCCTTCCATCACCGGCAGCGCGCCGAGCGGGCCGATGTCGCCGAGGCCGAGCACGGCCGTGCCGTTCGACACGATCGCGACCGAGTTCGCGCGCGCCGTGAGCGTCCACGCCTTCGACGGGTCCTGCGCGATCGCGGACGAGACGCGCGCGACCGCGGGCGTGTACACGAGGGAGAGGTCCTCCTTGTTCTTCACGCTGATGCGCCCGCGGACCTCGACCTTTCCGCCCTCGTGCAGGCGGAAGGCGGCGTCGGAGATGGCGATCACCTCGATGCCGTCGACGCCCTGCAGCGCCCCCGCGAGGCGGGCGGCGCTGGCCTCGTCGGGCATATCGACGGTGACGTCGCGCACGTGCACGCGCGGCGTCGCCTCGACGAGGTCGATGACGCCGAGGCTGCCGCCCTGCTCGCCGATGACGCGCGCGACGTTCGCGAACATGCCCGGGCGGTTATCGATCCCGAGCCGGAGCACGACGCGATACGCCGACGTGAGCACGGGGGCGGGGCGGGCGGCCACTCGCGGCGAGCCTATAGCCAAGCGAGGACGAGAGCGGCGGCTCGCAGGCCGACGCGTGAGGACGAGCGCAGGCTGGCCGTTAGGCCTATACGAGCGTCGTGCGCGGCCGGTGGCGCGGCAACAGGTGCGGCACGGTGGCCTTGAACGATGCGGTGACCTCCTGCCCGGGCGCGAGGGACATCTCGCGCGCGGAGCGCACGGTGACATGCGCCACGAGGGGGAAGCCAGAGTCCAAGATCACTCGTACCCGTCTGCCGATCGGCTCTAGTCGAACGACCTCGGACGGCAGGACGTTCCGCGCGCTCGTCGATGGCTCCTCGAGCGAGATGACGATGTCGTCGGGGCTGACGCACAGGAGGGGGAAGTCGTCGCCGCCCGGCGGCATCTCGGTCACCTCGATCGTGTAGCCCGCCACGGACAGCGTCGTTAGCTCGTCCGTGACGGCGATGACGTGCGCCGGGAGCACGTTCTCCACGCCGACGAACGCGGCGACCTCGGGATCCGCGGGCATGGAGAAGACCGCGTCCGCGCGGTCGTGCTGGCGCAGCCGGCCGTGCATGATCACGGCGACGTGGTCCGCGAGCGAGAGCGCCTCGTCGCGGTCGTGCGTCACGAGGACGGTCCCGACGCGGCGCTCGCGCAGCACGCGCGCGAGGTCGGCCGTGAGCGACTCGCGCGTCGGCGCGTCGAGCGCGCCGAACGGCTCGTCCAGGAACAGGATCTCGGGGTCGACGGCGAGCGCGCGCGCGATGCTGACGCGCTGCGCCTCGCCGCCGGAGAGCTGGCGCGCGTGGCGCGAGCGCAGGTGCCAGACGCCGAGGCTCGAGAGGGCGTCCTCCCCGCGCCGCGCGCGCTCCGCCGCGGGGACGCCGCGCAGGGCGAGGCCGAGGGCCGCGTTCTCCTCGACCGTGCGGTCGAGCAGCAGCGGGCGCTGGAACACGACCGCGGTGCTCCGGTGGTAGGCGAGCGCGTCGCGGATCGGCTCGCCGCGCCAGCGCAGCGACCCGCGCGCGGGCAGCAGCGCGGCGAGCGCGAGGAGCAGCGAGCTCTTCCCCGCGCCGTTCGGGCCGAGGATGACGAGGGTCTCGCCCGGCTCGAGCGCGAGGCGCTCCACGGACACCACCGTGCGGCCGCCGCGCTCGACCGCGAGGTCCGCGGCCTCGAGCAGGCTCATGCCGGCCGCCGGCGCTGCTGCGCCCACGTCGTGACCGCCGTCACGGCGAAGACGAGCGCGAGGAGGATGAACGACAGCGCGAACGCGACGTCGAAGTTCCCCATGTTCGTCTCGAGCAGGATCGCCGTCGTCAGGAGGCGCGTGTCGCCCTTCACGTTGCAGCCCGTCATCACCGACGCGCCGACCTCACTGATGACCGCGCCGAAGCCCGCCATCGCGGCGGTGAGGATGGGCAGGCGCGCCTCGCGCACGAGGATCCACGCCGCCTGCCGCGGCGTCGCGCCGAGCGCGACGACCTGGAGACGGAGCATCGGGTCGAGCCCCTGCACCGCGATCGCGGTGAGCCCTGCGACCGTGGGGAACGCGAGGATGAACTGGGCCGCGATCATCGCCTCGCGCGTGCAGTACGCGTTCAATGCTCCGAGCGGGCCGCTCCGCCAGATGAACACGACGACGAACAGCCCGACGACGAC
>DASWDY010000072.1:0-7996 GCA_036395035.1 Candidatus Limnocylindria bacterium | reverse complement strand
TGACGTGCAGCCTCGGCGACCCCGAGACGCGCAGCCTTCTCGAGCAGCGTGAGTCGCGAGAGCGGCGTGGTGCGGGCGGTACGGTACACAGCAGGCCCTCCGGCTTTCGTGTCGTGGTGACACCCGCACCCTAGTCGGAGGGTTCTCTGTCACGCACCTCTCGGAGAAACTCACCTATGTCAGCGAACGGCTTCAACTCGACAAGGTCGACCTGCCGCTCGCGCGACTCGCACCTCGAGACATACGACTGCGGCCGATTCAGTTTGCTGAGGTCTCCATCTACGTAGCCCCGCGCGAAGCCGCGTCGCATGGAGCCGCCACGCCAGTCCGAATTCTCGCGAGCCCAGACAGGGGCGCGCAGGACCCGCTGGGTGGCTCGCGCTACTCGCTGCTGTGCACGACAGCTGTGATGAACCCCGACTCGCAGATGATCTTGATGCCTCCCTTGAGTTCGCGGCCGTCCAACGTGCGGATGTAGTCAGCGACGGGCGAGGCGGTGGTCCTGCTCAGGCCTTCATCACGGTAGAGGTCCATGCGGTGATCTTGAAGCGCTCACCGGTCGTGAGACGTCGTTCGACGTGACGTCTCAGCTCATCGCCGTTGCGAATGTCGACGCTCATTCCGGGAACGTTCTCCTTCGGGAGGCCCTTCTCAGCGGAGAGCTGTGCGAGACCGGTCACGAGCTCACGGTTCATGTCGCACGCTCCCCTTCTTTCATTTCACCTCAGGCGACAAAAAAAGTGGGGTCGACCCACTTTTGAGGCGCCCAAAGACCGCGGGCCAGCCCCGCGGGTAACGAGAACTATACCACTCGCACCGCCTTCCGAACGGCCGGCCGTCTCGCGGCCTCGATCACGGCGGGGCCGCGACTCGAGGATAGAGAAGGGGGCCGATGGAAGATCGACCCCCTCTGGTCCTCCCCGTCATTGAGCGGTACTCCGTGGTCCGGGAGCGCCAGGCATGTGGAACTCGGGCCGAACGTGGACGACCGTCGCGTCACTCGTTTGACTCAGCAGCCTTGGTCCAAACTCAAAGCTGCGCCCGCTGCGCCAGGGAATGACCAGCACCTTCCGGGATGGATCCCAGTATTTCGCGCGCAGCTCCGCGATGGTCGCGCGGTCGGTGCTATCCGGCACGACCTCGCCCGGGCCGTAGGCGTAAGCCACCATCTTGTAGAAGCCCTGGGCCCACGTTCCACTCTCTTCGATCTTGCCTGGGAAGCCAGCTTCGGGATCGGCAACGATCCGTCTTGGCATCTCTAACCCTCCAGCCCTGGTCCGAGTACTCCTACGCAGTCGATGTCCGCGCAGCAGGTCCGTCCAAGGCTCTGTCTGCAATACCAGGCCCCCGCAGATCCGGGATGACGACAAGGTGAGGGCTATTCGGCGCCGCGGCCCTGCGCGTTCACCGGGCTATCTACCGGCACGCCCTGCCGGGCCGAGCGGATCGGTCCAGCGCAGTCCGGGAAATCGCGAAAAGTCGCGGTCTGACGAACAGAGCTCGGCGCCGTGTTCGATCGCCATCGCCGCAACGTGCGCATCGCTCGTAAGGTTCCCGGCGGTCCCGACGGCGCCGATCAGGTCTCGGAGCACTGCGGCGTGCCGCTCGGTCGGATGCACCACCGTGGCAGCCGGCTGCGCGAGCCATCCGTCGATGATGTCGAGCGCCTCGTCAGGGCTGAATGGCTTCGCGTAGACGCGGGCGTTCGTGCTGAGCCGCAGGAACGCGAGCAGTACGGACCAGGCGAACGCGGTCGTTTCGGTGCCGGAGAGCTGAGCGTCAAGCCAGACGCGTGCCGCGGCGTGCCGCGGCGCCGCGCTGTCCATCGCGTAGAGGAGAAGGTTCGCGTCTGGGAGCCTCACTTGCGAAGATCGAGCTTGCGGATGATCTCCTCGTCTTCCATGGCCGCGGCGATCGACAGCGCCTTGTTCAGGTCGATGCCGGGTCGAAGCCCGAGCGCTCGGGCGGGCGTCCGATACGGCCGGGCGACCGCGCGAGCTCCGAGCCCAGCCCGCAGGGTGCCGTTGATCGCCTCCTTGAACGAGACGCCCCGCTCGCGCGCGAGGCGGCGCAGCTTGGCCGCGACATCGGGGTCGAGCGTGACGGTGGTCCGCATCGGCGCATCATAGCATCGCTCGAACGAACATCAATATGCGTCACACGGGGGGGACGTGCCCGGCAACGCTGGCTCAGGCGCGGGCGGTCGATCGAAGCGCTCTCCGGACGCGCTCTTCGGTCGTCGCCGCACTCGCGGGCGGGATCCCCCGGAGCGCCGCCGCGGCCTCCGCGGGGGTGTAGCCGAGCGCCTGCAGCGCCGCGGCCGCCTCGTCCTCGACCGGTGCGGCACTGGGCAGCAGCGTGTCGCTCACCTTCGCCATGCGGCCGCGCAGATCGACGATGAGCCGCTCCGCGGTCTTCTTCCCCACCCCCGGCGCACGCGCGAGCGCGCTCGCATCGCCCGCCGCGATCGCGGCGGCCACGTCGCCGTGCCGCGAGACGGAGAGGAGCGCGAGCGCCGCCTTCGGGCCGACACCGTTCACGGAGATGAGCATCTCGAAGAGCGCGAGCTCCTCGCGCGAGGGGAAGCCGAAGAGGAACTGGCCGTCCTCGCGCACGACGTGATGCGTGTGCAGGAGGACGTCGTCGCCATCGGGCTGCCGCGGGACGAAGACCTTGTACCCGACCCCGCCGACCTCGACGACGACGTGGTCCGCTCCCCGTCCGATGACCCGGCCGCGGACGCTCCCGATCAGGCCTTCGCCTCCGCGATCGCCACCGCGCTCGTGAAGCGTGAGCGCTGCGCGTGCGTGAGCGCGATCGCGACCGCGTCGGCCACGTTGTCGCCGATGATCTTGTGGTCGAGCCCGAGCACGAGCGACAGCATGCGCTGCACCTGACGCTTGTCGGCGGAGCCGCTCCCGGTGACGGCGAGCTTCACCTCCGACGGCGTGTACTCGGCGATCTCGATCTCGGCGCGCGCCGCGCAGAGCAGCGCGATCCCGCGCGCCTCGGATACGACCATCGCGGTCCGCACGTTCTTGTTGAAGTAGAGGCGCTCGAGCGCGAGCGATGCGGGGCGGTGCGCCGCGATGAGCCGGTCGATCTCGTCGGCGATCGCGACGAGGCGCTCGCCCGTGCTGCCCTTCTTCGGGGTCGGGATGACGTCGCACACGATGATCGACGGAGGCTCGCGGCCCGTGTCGAGGACCGCGTACCCCATCCCGGTCGTGCCGGGGTCGATGCCGAGCACGACGCCGCGGGTCACGCGGTGACCGTCTGGAGGACTTCCTCCGGGATGTCGAAGTTCGCGTGGACCTGCTGCACGTCGTCGAGCTCCTCGAGCGCTTCGACGAGCCGCAGTATCTTGTGCGCCGCGTCGCCGTCGACGCGCACGGTCGAGGTGGCGCGCATCGACAGCTCGGCGGACGATGTCTTGATCCCCGCCGCCTCGAGCGCCCGCTTCACCTTCTCGAAGTCGCGCGGCGCCGTGTAGACCGTCACGAGGTCCCTGTCCCGCACGACGTCCTCGGCGCCCGCGTCGATCGCCGCGAGCTCGATGTCGTCGGCGCTCGCGGCGGTCGCGTCGATCTCGATGATGCCCTTCTGCTCGAAGAGCCACTGGACGGACCCGGCCTCGCCGAGCTTCCCGTTGTGCCGTGTGAAGGCCGCGCGCACCTCACCGGCGGTGCGGTTCCGGTTGTCGGTGGCGGCCTCGACGAGCACGGAGACCCCGCCGGGCGCGTAGCCCTCGTAGACGATGCTCTCGAGCTGGGCACCCTCGCCGCCGCCGCTGCCGCGCTCGATCGCGCGCTGGATGCTGTCCTTCGGCATGTTCACGCCGCGCGCGCGGTCCATGGCCAGGCGCAGGCGGAAGTTCGCCTCGGGGTCAGCGCCGCCTTCCTTCGCCGCGATCATGATCTCGCGCGCCATCTTGGTGAACAGGTTCCCGCGCTTGACGTCGGCGGCGCCCTTTTGCCGTTTGATCTGGGACCATTTTGAATGCCCGCTCACGAGCGCGAATACTAGGGCAGAGACCTCGTTCTGGGGCGCGTAGAAGGGGTGGCTCGTGGCACTGACATCTCCCGAGAAGATCCGTAATGTCGCCGTCGTCGGTCACGGTGGGTCCGGCAAGACGACGCTCGTCGAGACGCTGCTCCACGTCGCGGGTGTGACGACGCGGCTCGGCAAGGTGGATGACGGATCGAGCATCCTCGACACCGATCCCGAGGAGCAGAAGCGGCATATCAGCATCAACGTGAAGATCGCGTCGCTCGTGCACGACGGCACGAAGATCAACTTCATCGACACGCCCGGCTTCGCGGACTTCGCGGGCGACCAGAAGGCCGGCCTGCGCGTCGCGGACAGCGCGCTCGTCGTGCTCGACGCCTCTGCCGGGATCCAGGTGGGCACGCAGCTCGCGTGGCAGGACCTCGAACGCGGTGGGAAGCCGCGCGTCGCGGTGATCGCGCGGCTCGACCGCGAGAACGCCGACTTCGACGCGGTGCTGGCGCAGCTGCGCGACGCCTACGGGATCCGGGTGGTGCCGCTGCACGTCCCGATCGGGGAGCATCAGGGCCTCGAAGCCACGATCGACCTGCTGCACGGCCAGGTGCTGAAGGGCCCGAAGGACCCGATCACCGAGATGCCGGAGAACGAGAAGGAGCGCGTCGGCGAGTATCGCCGCCAGCTCGTCGAGGCCATCGTCGAGACGAACGAGGACCTTCTCACGCGCTACCTCGACGGCAAGGAGATGTCGTACGAGGAGCTGCGCGATGCGCTGCACGCGGCCGTGCGCGACGGGCAGGTCATCCCGGTCATCGCGACGAGCGCGAGCAAGCGCGTCGGCTTCGCCGGCCTCCTCGAGACGATAGTCGACATGCTCCCCTCGCCCGTCGAGGGCGGCGCCGCGATCGGGAAGACCGCGGCGGGCGAAGAGATCGCGCGCAAGCCGTCACACGACGAGAAGCTCTCGGCCTTCGTCTTCAAGACCGTCGCCGACCCGTTCGTCGGCAAGCTCTCGTTCGTGCGCGTGTACTCGGGCGTCCTGCGCGGCAACGCGCCCGTGTTCGACGCGACCGTCGGCGAGCAGGAGCGTGTCGGCCAGATCTTCTTCGTCCGCGGCAAGGAGCAGGAGGTCGCGGACAGTGTGGGAGCCGGCGACATCTGCGCGATCCCGAAGCTCTCGGCCTCGACGACCGGCTCCACGCTCTGCGACAAGGACGCGCCCATCCTCTACCCGCAGGTCGACTTCCCGTCCCCGGCGTTCGCCGTCGCCATCGAGCCCTCCAGCAAGCAGGATCTTGACAAGCTCTCGACCGCGATCCACCGCCTCACCGAGGAGGACCCGACGCTGCACACGAGGCGCGACGACGCGACGCACGAGACGATCCTCTCGGGTATCGGCGAGTCGAGCATCGACGTCGCGGTCCACAAGCTGAAGGACAAATTCGGCGTCAGCGTCCTCACGAAGACGCCGCGCGTCCCGTACCGCGAGTCGATCCGCACGAAGGCGTCGGCGCAGGGCCGCTACAAGCGCCAGACCGGCGGCCACGGCCAGTTCGGGGACTGCTGGATCGAGATCGAGCCGCTCACGCCGGGCACCGGCGTCGAGTTCGCGACGCACGTCGTGGGCGGCTCCGTCCCGCGCAACTTCTGGCCGGCGGTCGAGAAGGGGATCCGCGAGGCTGCCGACCGCGGCGTGATCGCCGGCTACCCGCTCTCCGACTTCCGCGCGACGCTGTTCGACGGCTCCTTCCACTCCGTCGACTCGAGCGAGATGAGCTTCAAGATCGCCGGGTCGCTCGCCCTGCAGAACTGCGTGAAGGAGGCGCAGCCGTTCCTCCTCGAGCCGATCATGGAGCTCGAGGTCCTCGTCCCCGAGGATCACATGGGCGACGTGCTCTCGGACCTCAACTCACGCCGCGGCCGCGTGCTCGGCATGGACGACGCCGGCGCCGGCATCCGCAGCATCAAGGCGCACGTCCCGATGGCCGAGACGTTCCGGTACGCGACGGACCTGCGCTCGATGACCGGGGGCCGCGGGAACTTCACGTCGACGCTCCTCGGATACGAGGAGTGCCCGGCGCACATCGCGCAGAAGGTGATCGCGGAGCACGAGACGGCGCAGGGCGCAGAGCCCGCAGCGGCGCACTAGTTCGTCGCAGGGGCTTCTGCCCCTGCCACCCCCGGGCGCGCCTTGCCTAGTTTTGGACTGCCTTGCCTAGGTCCGAGAGGAGCTCGGCGGCGGCGGGGTTGAGCGCGATCGCGCGCTCGAACGACGCCTGGGCGCCGTCCGCGTCGCCACGCTGCCACGCGAGCAGCCCGCGGCCGAAGTGCGCTTCCCAGAGATCGGGCTCGGCCGCGAGCACGCGTTCGAAGGCGGCCTCGGCCTCCGCGGCCCGCGAGAGGTCCGCGTCGACGGCGATCTTGCCGGCCGACTCGAGGTCCTTCTCGAGCTCCGGATGCCGCAGGCCGAGGAGGAGGCGCCGCGCGGCCGCCGTGACCGGTGCCTCGGCACCAGCGCGCACGATCCGGCGCAGGCGTGACGCCGCGGTCGCCTGCGAGCCCGCCGCGATGTGGAGCTGCGCGAGCGTGAGCGAATCCGCGGGCCGGAGCGCCTGCAGCGCGTCGGCGTGCTCGAACGCGACGATCGCGCCGTTCAGGTCGCCGCTCGTCCGGCGCACCTCGCCGAGCATGTACTGGAGGCGCCAGGATGACGGTCGAGTCTCGGCCAGCGTCTCGAGCGCCTCGAGCACGAGCGGCTGCTGCTCGTTCTCGATCGCGGCCGCGGCCATCACGAGGATGCGCTCCTCGATCGGCTGCGACGTCGGATCGGCGCGCGCCGCGAACGTGTAGGCCGCGGCCGCACGGCGCAGCGCCGCGGCGGATGCCTTCGCGTCGCTTGCACGCAGGAGGGTCGCGTCGACCTCGGCGTCCATCCCGCTGAGCAGCGTCTGGTACGCGGCCTCGTTCTTCGCGGCGGGCGCGCCGAGGTCGTGCGCGACCGTGACGCCGAGCGCCGTCGCCAGCCATGCCGCGAGCGCCGGCTCCGCGAGGTGCAGCTCGCCCTCGGGGATGTCGCGCTCGAAGACCGAGACGACGCTCCCGTCGGCCGCATCGACGAGCGACGCCTCGAGACGGCGCGCGGTCGCGCCCTCCCGATACGTGCCGGTGAGCGCGTGCGTCGCGCCGAGCGACCGCGCGTACTCCGCCGCCAGGGTGGCGTCGGGCGTCGACCCGAACACGAGGTAGCCGGGGTCGCTCGTCGTCTCGGGCATGGCGACGAGGAACACGGGCTTCAGCTCGACCGCGGTCTCGCCGCTGAAGCGGTCGACGAGCCGCCGTGCGATCTGCCGCGCCCACCGCCCCGGCCGCTCGCGGTGGTCCGCGTCGCCGCCGCCCTCGACGACGGCGCCGAAGGGCACGACGGCGACGACGACGGTCACGCGATCCAGCGGATGCGAGCGAAGCTGCGCGGGCCGTATCGGATGACAGCCTCACGGTCCGTCGGGACCGTCGTCGCGAGGTCCGCCAGGACCTCGTCCACCTTCACGCCGCGCTGCTCGACGAGGCGGCGCGCGGCGCCCCTGCTCGGCTGCAGCCTCGCGCGAACGAGCAGATCCACGATGCCCACCGCGCGCTCGCCGTCGCTTCGCACGGGCGCGTCGGGGATCGCCTCCGGTGCCCGGCCCTCTCGGAACTGGCGCGCGAAGGCGCGCGCCGCGTCCTCCGCGGCGGCTTCCGAGTGCAGCTCGGAGACGATGCGCCGCGCGAGGCGGTCCTTCGCGTCGCGGGGGTGCAGCTCCTTGCGCGCCAGCGCGTCGAGCGTCGACCGCATCTCGATCACCGGCAGCGTGGTCCCCCACTCGAAGTAGTGCGGCATGACCTCGTCCGGGATGGACATCACCTTCCCGAACGCGACGTCGGGCGGGTCGAGGAGCCAGATCGCCGTCTGTCGCTTCGTCTTGCTCATGACGAGCCCGTCGGTCCCCTCGAG
>DASWDY010000071.1:0-32841 GCA_036395035.1 Candidatus Limnocylindria bacterium | reverse complement strand
AGCGACGATCCGCGCGCGCACCTGCGCGCCTCCCCGGAGCGCGCGCGCCAGGCGGCGCGCGAGCGCCACCAGCTCGGCGCTGCGACCGGGACGCGTGCTCTCGCGCGTGCCGACCGCGATCCAGACGCGCGCGCCGCGCAGCCCGCGCCGCGCCTCCTCGATGATGCGACCGTCGCCGACCCAGAGCGGCGGGCTCTCGACGAGCACGCGGTCGAAGACCCGCGGATGGCGCACGGCGGTGTGGATCGCCGCGACCGCGCCGTACGAGGATCCGCCGATGCCGACGCACGCCGCTCGCGCGATCGCCGGATGGAGCCGCTCCACCGCGGGCATCACGCGCTGCACGACGACATCGGCGTAGCGATCCGCGTCGAAGCGCCGGGCGCGCGGATTCCGCGGGTCCGCGTACGGGAGGTATTCGGCCCACCGCCGCACCGGCCCGCCGTGATGGATGCCGACGATCGCGACCGGCGCGATCTCGCGTGCCGCGATCAGAAGGGACGCGACCTCATCGGCCCGCCACTTCGGACGCCGCGAGCGCGCGTCCGCGAAGACGTTCTGCCCGTCGTTCAAGTACAGGACCGCGCGCGGCGGGACGGGGGGCAGCCACACTCGGATGGTCCGCGCGCGTTCCCCCCGCCCCGCGTCGATGCGATGCCGATGGATCAGGCCACCGAGGCTAGACGGTGGCCCGGCGGCCTCCCCACTGACGCCACGCCCACAGCACGATGAGCGCGCCGATGATCGATCCGATCAGGCCGGCCGCGTTGATGTCGAGGGTGCCGCCGAAGAGCAGCGCGGCGAGCGTTCCGCCGACGAGCGAGCCGACGACCCCCAGCACCATCGTTCCGACCCAGCCCATCGGGTCCGGTCCGGGCATGAGCGCGCGCGCGATGAAGCCCGCGATCAGCCCCATGATCAGGAATGCGATGATCCCCATCGATCCACCTCCTTTCTTGGTCTCGCGGTGGACGATGCACCCCGCGTGCCCCTAGACTTGCGGAGCCCCGAAACGACCACCAGCGCATGCGGCTGGGACCCATCCGTCGGTCGGTCAGGGCGACACCGACCGAGGGAGGGATCAAGGGGTGGACGCGCCACGCACGCTGCCCGAGCCGCCGAAGACGGAGGACGTACAGGTCTTCGTCGCGCTCGCCATGCCGATCTTCGCGGTGACCGCCGCGATCATCGTGATCATCCTGCAGCTCAGCCCGAAGTGATCTGACCGCGCGGCGGGGTCGGGCCCCGCCGCGCGCCGATCGTCCGCATCCCGTTCATTCGCTGTTCACACGCCGACGCGACGATCCGTAACGAAGATGACGTTGCGCATGCGCGGCCGCGCCACCTACAGTTCGGACCCCGAATCATTCGGGCACCGAAGGAACAGAGGATGACCACCGCCACGAAAGCCGACATCGGGACCGCGCGCGCCCTGCTCGCCGTGATGCCGTTCTTCGGACGGCTCGCGGCGACGACCGCACGAGAGCACGGCGTCGTCTCGCCCGAGCGAGCCAAGGCGCTCGTCCGGCTCGCGGCGGGCCCGATGCGCGCCGGCGAGCTCGCGCAGCAGTGCATGCTCACGCCGCCCGCGATGACCGAGGCCGTCGAAGGTCTCGTCCGCGACGGTCTCGTGCGTCGGGAAGATGACCCGTCCGACCGACGCGCCGTTCGCGTATCGCTCACGGCGGCGGGCAGGCGCGAGGTCGACCGGTACCACGCGGCGATCGCCGAGGCCCTGGGTGACGCGATCGCGACCCTCGAGCCGCTGGCACGCGAACGGCTGCGCCTGGCGCTCGAGGATCTGCGGCACGCGCTCGAGAGAGCAGCGCAAAAGGAGATGACGAATGTCCGCTGAGCCCGCGATGCGATACGCCGAGACCCATCCCGAGGACGTGACCGGTGGGCGGCTGGTCCTCTCGACGATCGCGGTCATGACGGGCCTGCTCCTCGCCGCGCTCGATCAGACGATCGTCGGGACCGCGATGCCGCGCATCGTCGCGGAGCTCAACGGGCTCGACTACTACGCGTGGGTCCTGACGGCGTACATGGTCGCTTCGACCACCACCGTGCCGATCGCCGGGAAGCTCGGCGACATGTTCGGCCGCAAGCCGTTCCTGCTCGCTGGCATGGTCGGGTTCGTCCTCGCGTCCGCGCTCTGCGGGCAGGCGCAGGACATGGTCCAGCTCGTCGCGTTCCGCGCGCTGCAGGGCCTGTTCGGTGGCGTGCTCTTCGCGACGGTGTTCGCCTCCATCGCCGACCTCTATCCGCCGCGCGAGCGACCGCGGATCCAGGGCCTGTTCGGCGGTATCTGGGGGATCTCCTCGGTGATCGGCCCGACCCTCGGGGGCTTCCTGACGGACAACGTGGGTTGGCGCTGGGTCTTCTACGTGAACCTGCCGCTCGGCATCGCGGCCGTGACCTTCGTCGCGCTCACGATGCCCTGGAAGCGCACCGGACACCGTCACGCCATCGACTATCTCGGCGCCGCTCTCCTGGCCGCGGGTCTCGTCCCGCTCCTGACCGCGTTCTCGATCACGCGCGACCACGATTGGGGTTCGCCGGAGGTGCTCGGTCTCCTCGGGTTCGCCGCCGTCGCGCTCGTCGCGTTCTTCTTCGTCGAAGGGCGCGCGAAGGAGCCGATCGTGCCGTTCGCGCTCTTCAAGAACCGCACCTTCGCGGTCTCGACGATCGCGGGCTTCCTCGTGACCTTCGGGATGTTCGGGACGATCGTGTACGTCGCGCTCATCTACCAGGGCGTGCTCGGGATCCCGGCGACGAACTCCGGCCTGCTCATCACGCCGATGATGTTCGGCCTCGTCGCCGCGAGCATCGTCACCGGCCAGCTCATGATCCGGATCGCGCGGTACCGGTACATCGGGACCGTCGGGACCGCCCTTGCCGCGCTCGGCATCTGGCTGCTCGCGCAGGTCACGCCGTCGACCGAACAGACCGACGTCGTCCGCGACCTCGTCATCATCGGGATCGGCATCGGGACGACCATGCCGCTCTACATCAACGCGGTGCAGAGCGCGCTGCCTCGCCATCTCACCGGCGTCGTCACCGCGCAGGTCCAGTTCTGGCGGAACATCGGCGGCACCGTCGGTACGGCCATCCTCGGGTCGCTCATGGCCCACAGCCTCCCGACGAGGATCACCGAGGCGCTCGCCGCCGTTCCGATCCCACCGCAGGCGCGCGCCGCGCTCCCGCAGGGTGGTGGCAACGCCCAGGCGCTCTTCGATCCGGTGCAGCTCGCGGCGACGAAGGCGCAGCTGCCCGGCGCTCTCCAGCCGCTGTTCGATCAGGTCCTCTTCGCGATCCGTGGCGCGCTCGCGAGCGCCCTGCACGACGTGTTCATCTACGGCGCCGTCGTCGTCGCGATCGGCGTCGTCGTGTCGGTCTTCCTCAGCGAGGTGCCGCTACGCGGCCGGGAGCGTCGCGTCCCGACCGAGGCCGACGCCGAGGCGGAGACGACCCCGGTCGCGGCGTTCGGGGACTAGCCCTGCCGGCCTGCGCGGAGGCGGTCAGCCGCCGCGCATGCGGCGTTTGATGGCCGCGTCCATCTCCCGCGCGGCGTCGCGCTCCTTGATCACCTGCCGCTTCTCGTACTGGCGCTTGCCCTTCGCGAGGCCGAGCTCGACCTTCGCCTTCCCTGCCTTCAGGTAGAGGCGCAGCGGCACGATCGTGTAGCCACGCTGCGAGACCGCGCCGGCGAGGTGATCGATCTGCTCCCGGTGCAGAAGGAGACGGCGGACGCGCATCGGGTCGTCGGGCTCCCACGCGGACGCCTGCGGCCAGCGGGCGATGCGCACGTTCCGCAGCCACGCGGAGCCGCGGTCGATCTTCGCGTAGCCGTCGCGCAGGTCGACGCGGCCGCCGCGGATCGACTTGATCTCGCTCCCCGTGAGCGCGATGCCGGCCTCGACCTTCTCATCGATCGCGTAGTTGAAGAAGGCGCGGCGGTTGTCGGCGACGAGCTTCGTGCGCTCGCCGTCAGCCTGTTCTTCCTCGGCTTTCGCCTTCCGCTGCGGTGACACCCGGCGAGGGTATCGCGCCGGTGAGGGACGTCCGCGACGCGCCCGGTCCGCGTTCGGCCGCGGCGCGGACCGCCGCGAGCCACATGATCCGCGGGCGGCCAGGTGGACGGCCGACGCGAGCGGGGAGGCCGCGGATCGCGAAGAGCAGGCGCACGATCGGCGACCCCGCGAGATCGGTCCGCTTGAGGACCTCGTAGGTCGCGGCCGCGGACGCACGGATGCGCGTCGCATATCGCGCGCGTACGTCGTACGACGGCATGTAGGCGTCGATGAGCGTCGGCGACCTCGTCGTCATCTCTCTGTCCACCTGAAGAGCACCGGCGCGCTCGCGCGTGTGACGGAAAAAGAAGAGCGGCGGCATCGCTGCCGCCGCTCTTCCTGGGTCGCCAATGACCCGCTAGTGCGCGATCACCTCATATGACAAGGAGTCAAGAAGTGCGTCGCCGCGGGTCATTGGTTTCCCACTGGCATCCGGCACTTCACATCACCTCCTTTCGTACGTCGGCCATGCTCGCACCCGGCCGGTAGCGCGTCAATGTCGTCCCCGTCGCACAGCGCGGGCCGCGACGCGCGGGGCTAGAAGGCCAGCGTCGCTGCGTCGGCGATGGTGAGGGCGGCGAACACGACGCTCAGCGCGACCACGATGAACGCGAGGAGCGACGTGGAGCGGGTCATGGCATGTAGGGCCGCGGATCGACCGCGCGCCCGTTCACGATCGTCATGAAGTGCACGTGCGGGCCCGTGGTCCACCCGGTCATCCCCACGTAGCCGATCATCTGGCCCGCGGTGACGAACTGGCCGACACGGACGATCGGGGAGTGCGCGCCGTCGTCCATGTGGCCGTACAGCGACGAGAAGTTGCTGCCGTGCGCGATGATCACGACGGTCGCCGTGTCGCCGTACGCGAGGTACGGCTTCCCGACCGTCACGACCCGGCCCGCGGCCCCCGCCCTGATGGGCGTGTACATGGGTGCGGCGATGTCGATGCCGTTGTGGAACCCGCCCCACCGCGCGCCGAACCCGGACGTGATCGGTCCGTTCACGGGCCAGACCACCATGCGTCCCGTGAAGACCGCGAGCCCGGACCGCGCCGCGAGCTCGGCGGCGAGCGACGCGTACGCGGCCTCCGTCTGCTCGAGCCGGCGGTTGAGCGAGGCGGCCTCTGTGTTCGCCTGCTGCCTCGCGCCGACCGCGTTGTTGCGAGACGTCGCCGCGAGCGCGCGCTGCTCGTCGGTCTGGTCGATGGACGCCGCCTTCGCGCGGACGATCCCCTCGTAGTCGGCCTTCTTCTTCGCGAGCGACGCGCGCTGCGAGGTGATCTGCGACTGCAGACCCTTGATCTCGCTCTCCTTCTGCTCGACGTCCTCCTGCTTCTGCGCGGTGGACGCCTTGAGGGCGCGGATGTCGCCCACGATCTGCTTGTCGTGTCGGTCGATGAGGATGAGCGTCTGCACCCGGCTCACGAAGTCGGTGAGCGAGCGCGACGACAGCAGCATCTCGAGCGGGCTCACGCGCGACTGCAGGTACGTCGCGCGGAGGTGGATCGCGTAGAGCTCCTCGCGCTTCGCGAGCTGCTTCGTCTGCTCCGAGGCCTGCGCCTTCAGCGATCCGATGAGCGCCTCGGTCTCGTTCAGCTGGAACGCGACGAGGGCGAGCTGCTCCTCGGCGATCGCGATGTCGATCTTCAGCGCGTCCGCCTCGGACTGCGCCTGCGCCTGCTCGAGGGAGAGCTGCGCGATGCGCGAGTTGGCCTGCTCGACCGCGGCCTGGAACCGGTTCGCCTCCTGGCGGTACCGCTCCGCGTTCTGCCGCGAGATCTGGACGGCGCGCTCGAGCTCCTGCTTCTCGCGGGCGAGCTGCGCGAGGCGCGCGTCGTCCGCGGGGTCCGCGGAGACGGGGACGGTCTGGACGAGCAGGAACGCGAATATCGCGAGCGCGGCGAACAGCACGCGCCAGCGGCGCACCCCACCTCCCCGGTCGCACCGGGGAGCTCCCATCGGCCGCGCATCGTCGCACCCGAGGGCGGTAGCGGTCAAGGGGTGCCTCATTTGGCCAGATGCGTCCGGATCGAGATCGTGGCGCCCCCGGCCCCCATGAGGAGGGCAAAGCCCAGGACCCCGGCGGCCAGCTGGCCGAAGAAATTGGGGCCGAGCGTGACCGGGAGGATGTCGAGGAACTGGATGAGCGTGCTCGTGACCGGCCCCGAAGCGACGAGGAGGGCGAGCAGCGAGATCACCGCCCCGAAGACGCCGACGAGCATGCCCTCGAGGACGAAGGGCGCGGCCACGAGGCCGTCCGTCGCGCCGACGAGCTGCATGATCTCGATCTCGTCGCGGCGCGCGTGCACGGCGATGCGGATCGTGTTGACGATCACGAAGAGCGCGACGAACAGCATCATCGCGAGGATCGCGAGCCCGCCGATCGACAGGACGCGCGTGATCGTGAGGAGCTGGTCGACGACCTGCGGGTTGTCGATGACGTCGTCGGTCTTCGCGATGACGCCGTTGCCGACCTCGTCGCGAAGCTCGTCCGCGATGCGCCGGCTGTCCTGCGCCTGCGCGAGCTTGATCTCGAGCGACGCGGGCAGGGGGTTGACGCCGATGTCCTCGATCGGACCGATCTCGGCGCGGCCCGCGCTGAGGCGCTTGAACCGCTCCAGCGCGTCCTCCTTGCTCACGTAGTCGACGCGCGACACCGCGGGGTCCTTCTCGATCCGCGACTTCAGCTCGAGGACCCTCGAGACCTTCGCGTCGTCGGCGAGGTAGACGGTGAGCTCGACCTTCGACTCGAGGAGCGCCACGGCCGACTGCAGGCCGCGGTCGGTGACGACGAAGAACGCGAAGAGTAGGAGCATGAGCGCGACGGTGAGCGTCGACGCGGCCGTCATGAACGGGTTGCGCGAGATGCCGTGCCACGCCGCGGTGAGGACGTACAGCACGCGCGTCATGCGGCGTACAGCCCTTCGCGCTCGTCGCGGATGACGCGCCCGTGGTCGAGGTGCACGACCCGCCGGCGGAGCGCGTTCACGATCTCGGCGTTGTGCGTGGCGACGAGGACGGTCGTGCCGATCTCGTTCACACGGATGAGGAGCTTGATGATTTCCCACGTGGTGACGGGGTCGAGGTTGCCCGTCGGCTCGTCCGCGACGAGGATCTTCGGACGCATCACGAGCGCGCGCGCGATCGCGGTGCGCTGCTGCTCTCCGCCGGAGAGCTCGCGCGGGAAGTGATGGCGGCGAGGGAGGAGACCGACGAGCGCGAGCGCGCGGTCCGTCTCCTCGCGCACGGTGCGTCCGTCGTGACCGGTGACGATGAGCGCGAACGCGACGTTCTCGTGGACGGTCTTCGTGGGGAGGAGCTTGAAGTCCTGGAAGACGATCCCGACCTTGCGGCGCAGCAGCGGCACCTTGGAGCGCGAGAGGCGCGCGACGTCCTGACCGTCGACGGCGACGCGGCCCGTCGTCGGCAGCTCTTCGCGGATGAGGAGGCGATTGAGCGTGGACTTGCCGGCGCCCGAGGATCCGACGATGAAGACGAAATCACCCGCACCGATGTGCAGGTCGATGTCGCGAAGCGCATACGTGCCGTTGGGGTAGCGCTTGCTGACGTCCTCGAGCGTGATCAACGACCTTCCCTATTCCGACCCTCAGTCGGGGAAACCCCTCCATCGGGCCCGGGTGCTCGACCTCGTCGCTGCGGCGCCTCGGTCTGCGCGCCCGGGAACGTTGGTGTTCCCGGCACCGTACCAGCGCCGGCCTGCCCGGGACAACGCCGACCGAGCGCGATCGCTACGTCCAGCGACCGTCTGGGCACCTCGCTGGCCGTGTAACAGGCCGAGCAGGCACGCGCTCTGGGCGTGCTCGGGTGTCGAACGGACCGGCTAGCCCTTGAGCTGCAGCTCCGTCTGGGAGGGTCGCGCCGCGCCGAAGGTGGCGATGGACGCGATCGACGCGTCGCCCGTGGCCATGACCTTCACGCCCTGCGTCGCGCGCGACAGTGCGCGGATCTGGTCGAGCGGCACGCGGATGACGACGCCGGTGGTGCTGATGAGCAGGACCTCCTGCGTCGCCTCGTCCACGATCTGCATCGCGGCGACGTCGCCCGTCTTCGGCGTCGTCGCGGCGAGGATGACGCCCTGGCCGCCGCGTCCCTGCGTCGGGAACTCGTCGACGTCGGTGCGCTTCCCGAAGCCGTGCTGCGTGACCGAGAGCACCTGCGTCCGCGGGCGGACGATCCCCATGCCGATGACCGCGTCGCCTTTCTGGAGCCGGGTCCCGGTGACGCCCTGCGTCGGACGTCCCATGGGTCGCGCGTCCGTCGCCTTGAAGACGATGCCCTTGCCCTTCTTCGTGGCGATCACGATCCGGTCCTTGTCGGTGCACGGCGCGACCCACGCGAGCTCGTCGCCCTTGCGGAGCGCGATCGCGATGAGGCCGGCGCGCCGGACGTTCGCGTACTCGGTGAGCGGGGTCTTCTTCACGAAGCCCTTGCGCGTCGCCATCACGAGGTGCTCCGCGGTCGCGCCGTCGCGCAGCGCGACGAGCGCGGTCACGCGCTCGTCGGCCTGCATCGCTTCGAGGATGTTCTGGATCGGCGTGCCCTTCGCGGTGCGGCTCGCGTCCGGGAGCTCGTGCGACTTCAGCGCGAAGACGCGCCCCCGGTCCGTGAAGACGAGGAGCCGGTCGTGCGTGCGCGCGACGAGGAGGTGCTCGACGTCGTCCTCCTCGCGCGTCTGCATGCCGATGACGCCGCGCCCGCCGCGGTGCTGCGCGCGGTACGTCGAGAGCGGCATCCGCTTCACGTAGTTGCGGCTGGAGACCGTGATGACGACGTCCTCATCCGCGACGAGGTCCTCGTCCGACAGCTCGCGGACGGTGTCGTCGATCACCTTCGTACGGCGCTCGTCGCCGTAGGTCTCCGCGAGGTCGTCGAGATCCTTCTTGATGAGGCCGAGCACCTTGCGCGGGCTGGCGAGCACCGACTCGAGCTCGGCGATGAGCTTGATCGTCGCCTCGTACTCCTCCTCGACCTTGGCCCGCTCGAGGCCGGTGAGGCGTCGCAGCTGCATGTCGAGGATCGCCTTGGCCTGCGCCTCGGAGAGTCCGAACTTCTTGATCAAGTTCTCGAGGGCCGTGTCCGGCGTCTTGCTCGCCCGGATGGTCTTGATGACCTCATCGATGTGATCGAGCGCGATCTTGAAGCCCTCGAGGATGTGCGCGCGGTCCTTCGCCTTGCCCAGGTCGAATTCGGTCCGGCGGCGGATGACGTCGCGCCGGTAGTCGATGTGGTGCTGCAGGATGTCCTTCAGCGACAGCGTCCGCGGTTGCTCGTCGACGATCGCGAGCATGTTGAAGTTGAACGCGGACTGCATCGCCGTGTGCTTGTAGAGCGAGTTCAGGACGCGCTGCGGATCGTCGTCGCGCTTCACCTCGACGTGGATGCGCATGCCCTCGCGGTCGCTCTCGTCGCGCAGATCCGAGATGCCGGCGAGGCGCTTCGATTGCACGAGCTCGGCGATCTTCTCGATGAGCGAGGCCTTGTTCACGGCGTACGGGAGCTCGCTGACGATGATCGCCGTGCGGTTCCCCTTCATCTCCTCGAGATGCGCGCGCGCGCGCATGACCACGCGTCCGCGGCCCGTGGCGTACGCGCGGCGGATGGCGTCGACGCGCTCGGCCTTGCCGGTCTCGACGTTGCGCTGCTCCTCGAAGCGGTAGACGAGTGCGCCACCGGGGAAGTCGGGGCCGGTGATGATCTCGCAGAGGTCGTCGATCGTGAGCTCCGGGTCGTCGATGAGCCGCTTCGTCGCCTCGACGACCTCGCGCAGGTTGTGGGAAGGGATGTTCGTCGCCATGCCGACCGCGATCCCCGACGATCCGTTGACGATGAGGTTCGGCAACCGTGCCGGCAGGGTCTTCGGCTGGGTGTGGCGGCCGTCGTAGTTCGGCTCCCAGTCGACGGCCTGCTTCTCGATGTCGGTGAGCAGCTCCATCGAGATCGCGGCCAGGCGCGCCTCGGTGTACCGGTCTGCGGCGGGTGGATCGTCGTCGATCGAGTTGTGGACGAAGACGCCCGCCGAGAGCGCGAAGTTCTGAGTGATGTCGACCGTGAGGTCGTACACGTCGGCGCGGCCGGCCGGCTCGACCTTGTCGACCCGCACCTGCAGGCTCGCGGGGATCGGGAACGCGCCGGTCCGGTGGAGCCGTTCGGGGATGGCCGTCCGCGAGAACGGCATGAGCTGGTCCTTCGATCGGAGCGACTGCGCCTCGCGGTACGTCCCGTCGCGGAGCATGAAGCGATGGTCGGGCGTGCAGATGATCGTGTTCCCGTTCGACAGCGAGACCTTGACGACCGGGTCGTTGCGCCGGACGAGGCGCGGCGCGCGTACGGGCTTCAGACGGACGTTGCGGTGCTGGTCCACCGTGAAGACGTCGCCGCGCAGTCCGTGGCGGACCATGTCGATGAGCTCGATGAACGTCTTCTGATCGCCGTTCGTGAGCTCGACCTTCGTATCGCCGGCGAAGCAGCCGAAATTGCCTTGGCCCTGGATGAGCGGATAGCGCACGGAGAAGTCCTGCGCCAGGCGCACGAGGGCGTCGTAGATCGCCGCGCTGCCATGGGGGTGATAGCGGGCCATGACGATGCCGTTGACGTTCGCGGATTTGCGGAAGGGCCGGTCGGGGCGGATGCCCTCTTCGTACATCGTGTAGAGGATCCGGCGCTGCACGGGCTTCAGCCCGTCGCGCACGTCGGGGAGCGCCCGCGCGACGATGACGCTCATCGCGTAGTCGAGATACGCCTGCCGCATCTCCACCTGGAGGTCGACGCCGACGATCCGCTCGTTCCCGCCCTTGTTGATCATGTGCGTCCGTGCTCCATCTCTTCCTCTGCCGCGACCGCCGCGCGGACCTTCGCGAAGGCGTCCTGCGCGGACGAATAGCGCCGCTCGAGCTCGCGCCGGCGGTCGTCAGGCATCCGCAGGAACAGCGCGTCCGCTTCCGCGAGGATCTCGCCGTCGGACGCGCGCGCGACGGTGCCATGGAGCTCGATGCCCCGACCGCGGTCGCGCACGACCTCGGCGACGACGCGCAGCTCCTGCCCCACCGGCACGGGACGCCGATACGTCACGTCGAGCTTCGCGGTCACGCCCCACATCCCCTGGTGGAAGATCGCCCAGCCCATCGTCTCGTCGAGCAGCGCCGCGACGACGCCGCCGTGCAGCGTGCCGTCGTAGCCCTGGTGCCGCTGCTGCCCGACGTAGGTGGCCTCGGCGCGGTCGCGCGACACGTCGAAGTCGAGGTGCATGCCGGACGGATTGAGCCGTCCGCAGGCGAAGCACCAGTGGTCGAAATCGACGCCGAGCTCCGAAAGCTTCGCCATGCTCAATCGTCCCCCGGGCGCGCAGACCGAGGCGTAAGCCGAGGTCGAGCACCCGGGCGCGAGCGAGGGTTGATCCCGAGCGAGCGTCGGAACATCAAATGTCGAGGCTCGCCTTCTTGGCGTTAGCCATGATCCACTTCTTGCGGCCTTCGACCTCGGTGCCCATCAGCTCGTCGAACACCAGGTCGGCCTGCTCGGCGTCCTGCAGGGTGACGAGCTTGAGCGTGCGGGTGTCGGGATTCAGCGTCGTATCCCAGAGCTGGTCGGCGTTCATCTCGCCGAGACCCTTGTAGCGCGCGATCGCCGGGTCGCGGCCGCCCTTGCCGTCATCGGTGCCTTCGTCCGTGTTCAGGGGCGCGGCCTCGACGGGCGCGGCCTCCGCCTTGTCGGCCTTCTTGCGCGCGTCGCGCTTCGTCCGCGCCGCGGACTTCATCTCTTTGATCGCCCGGTCACGCTCGGCGTCGGAGTACGCCCAGCGGATCTCCTTGCCGAGCTGGATCCGGAACAGCGGAGGCTGGCCGATGAAGATGCGGCCGTCCTCGATGAGCGGCCGGAAGTGGCGGTACAGGAGCGTGAGCAGGAGCGTGCGGATGTGCGATCCGTCGACGTCGGCGTCGGCGAGCAGGATCGTCCGCCCGTACCGCAGCTTCTTGGCGTCGAAGTACTCGCCGATGCCCGTTCCGAGCGCCGTGATGATCGCGCGGATGTACTCGTTGCCGAGCATCTTGTCGGCGCGCGACTTCTCGACGTTGAGGATCTTGCCGCGCAGCGGCAGCACCGCCTGGAAGCGGCGGTCGCGGCCCTGCTTCGCCGAGCCGCCGGCCGAGTCGCCCTCGACGATGAACAGCTCAGCGCGCTCGGGGTCGCGCTCCTGGCAGTCCGCGAGCTTGCCCGGCAGCGAGAAGCCGTCGAGCGCGCCCTTGCGAAGCACGAGGTCGCGCGCCTTTCGCGCCGCCTCGCGGGCGCGGAACGCGGTGAGGCACTTCTCGATGATCCGGCGCGCGTCCGATGGGTTCTCGTCGAGGTACTGGCCGAGCGCGTCGTTGACGGCGGTCGCGACCTGCCCCTGGACCTCGGCGTTCCCGAGGCGCGTCTTCGTCTGTCCCTCGAACTGCGGCTCCTTGATCTTCACGCTGATGACGGCGGTGAGGCCCTCGCGCACGTCCTCTGACGTGAGGTTCGGGTCGTTCTCCTGGAGCGCCTTGATCTTGCGCGCGTGGAAGTTCAGCGTGCGCGTGAGGGCGGTGCGGAACCCGGTGAGATGGGCGCCGCCGTCCATCGTGTTGATGTTGTTGGCGAACGTGTAGACGCGCTCGGCGAAGCTGTCGTTGTACTGGAACGAGACGTCGACGACCGTGTCGTTCTCGAAGGTGCGCTCGACGTACACCGGCTTGTGCAGCACCTCGTGCGCCTTGTTGAGGTGGCGCACGAATGAGACGATCCCGCCGTCGAAGTAGAAGCTCTCATCGAGACCGGTGTGCTCGTCGGCGAGCGAGAGCCAGAGCCCCTTGTTGAGGTAAGCGGTCTCACGCAGCCACTGCGACACGATCGAGGGGTCCCACTGGATGACCGGGAACACCTGCGGATCCGGCCTGAACGTGGTGATCGTCCCCGTGAGTCGCTCGCGCGGCTTCCACGAGAGCTGTGGCGGGTTGTGCTCATTCCGGTTCATGGCCTTGACGGGGCCGAGCGGCTTCCCGCGCTCGTACTCCTGGGTGTAGACCCTGCCGTCCCGGTGCACCTCGACCTTGAGGTGGCTCGAGAGCGCGTTCACGACGGAGACGCCGACGCCGTGGAGGCCGCCCGCGACCTTGTAGCCCGCGCCGCCGAACTTGCCGCCGGCGTGCAAGATCGTGTGCACGACCTCGAGCGCGGACTTGCCGGTCTGGGCCTGCTTGTCGACCGGGATCCCACGTCCGTTGTCCATGACGGTGACGCGATCGTCCTTGTGGATGATCACGTCGATGCGGTCGCAGACGCCGTTCATCGCCTCGTCGATCGAGTTGTCGAGGACCTCCCGGATCAGGTGATGGAGGCCGCGGAGGTCGGTGGTGCCGATGTACATCCCGGGACGCCGGCGGACGGCCTCGAGACCCTCGAGGACCTGGATGTCCTTGGCGCTGTACGAATCGCCGCCGCCCTTGCTTCCGTTCCCGCCCGTCTTCTTCACCGTCGACCGCCCGTTCGTCGTCTTCGTTGCCATGTCCCCTACTTGGTCGAACGCACGAGCTGCTCGTAGAGCCGCTCGAAGTCATCGTTCGAATAGAACTCGATCGTGATGCGGCCGCCCTTGCGGCCCCGCTGGATCTCCACCTTCGTGCCGAGCGCCGCGCGCAGGTCCGCGGTGCGCGCCTTGACCTCCGGGTCGACCCCTCGCGCGATGCGCCCGTCGTGCTTCTGCTTGCGCCCTGACAGCCTCCGGACCAGTGCTTCCGTCTCACGGACGGACAGGCCTTTCGCGAGGACCTCCGAAAGAGCCGTTGCGGTGTCGGAGGTCTTCAGTGGGAGCAACGCTTTGAGGTGTGCTTCAGTGATCTTCCCATCAACGAGCGCGTCTTGCAGGAGCTGCGAAGCCTCGAGCAAGCGCAGGGTGTTGGCGATCGTCGACTGGGCCTTCCCTACCCGCTCTCCGAGCTGTTGCTGTGTGAGCGCGTAGGTCTCCATGAGCATCCGATACGCCCGCCCTTGCTCGAGGCCATTGAGATCGGTGCGCTGCAGGTTCTCGATAAGAGCGAGCTCAAGTCGATCGGTCACATCGTCGCGGATCACTGCCGGGATCGATGTCCGTCCCGCGAGACGTGAGGCCAGGACGCGACGGTGTCCGGCCACGAGCTCGTAGCCGTCGCCATTGCGCGATACCACGATAGGTTGCAGCACGCCGTGACGCTTGATCGACCCGGCGAGCTGCTGAAGCTCCTCGGTCGGGAACGCCTGACGTGGCTGCTGCGGATTCGGCCTGACCCGTTCGAGAGGTATCTCGGCGATGCCGCTCGGCGCCGTCACCGCGGTGACCGGCTGTGGTTGGCCGAGAAGGACGTCGAGGCCGCGACCGAGTCCCGTCCGCATCAGGACGCGGCCATCGCGGTGATCGCGGGCTTCGCCGCGAGACGCGACTCGATCTCGCGAGCGAACTGCGCGTATGCAGCGGTCGCACGCGAGGATGGGTCGTAGATGTCGATGGGCATCCCATGGCTGGGCGCTTCAGCGAGTCGCACCGAACGCGGGATCCGCGCCTCAGCCACAAGCTGCGGAAAGTGCTGCGTGACCTCGTTGGCCACCTGCATCGAAAGGCGGTTGCGACGATCCTCCATGGTCAGGAGGATCGCGATGATCGAAAGCGTCGGATTCAGGCGGCCACGAACCGCTTCGATGGTCCGTACGAGCTGCGCAAGTCCCTCGAGTGCTAGGTACTCGCACTGGACCGGAACGATCACGTGATCCGCGGCGACGAGTGCGTTCACGGTGAGGAGGCCGAGCGATGGCGGGCAGTCGATCAGTACGAGGTCGAAGTCGGTCAGGCGTGATAAAGATGCGCGCAACCTGAACTCTCGCCCCATGAGGGGGACCAACTCCAGCTCGACGGCGGCCATATCCACCGACGAAGGCAGGAGGTCGAGTCCAGGCACCGTTGTCCCGGTCACTGCGTCGGCAGGTAACTCTTCGCGTACCAGGACGCCGTGGATCGAGCGCTCCAACTCCTTCGAGACACCGAGCGCGCTAGTCGCGTTCGCTTGCGGATCAAGGTCGACGATTAGCGCGCGGCGGCCCAGTCTTGCGAGTGCGGATCCGAGGCTCACGGCGGTGGCGCTCTTGCCGACGCCGCCCTTCTGGTTAGCGACCGCCAGAGTGACCGTCACTGGGCCGCAGCCGCCGGGTCAGGGGAGAGTATTCCCCGCGGAATTCTTATGGGCGAGCCGTAGATAAGGCTTGTCGGGATCGTGGAGAAGGGCATGAGGCTCGTCCCTGAATTGTACCTCACCCGCCTACTGATCAGCACGCGCGTTCTACTCGGCCGCAGCTTGCTGGGCGGCTCGACGGCCACCCTCCACCGATACCGATCCTGATCGCTCGCATCCAAGATCGGTCGCGCTGCCGGCGATCGCCCTCGGGTGCCTCTCGGGTGCGCAGCGCTGTCGTACATATGATCGCGCCGTGTCAGCGACGGCCTGCCCGGCGACCCCGTACCGCTCGATCGGCCGGACCGTTCGGGGCTAGGAAGGCCGCATGCGGATCGCCCTCGGCATCGTCGTGCCGCTCGTCGCGGCACTGCTCCAGGGGGCGGTCGCGGGCCTGATCACGGTGGGAGGAGCGTTCCCGAGCTTGCCGGTCCTCGCTGCTGCGTCATGGGCGGTCGCCACGGGCGCCGGTGAGGCGCTCTGGTGGGCCTTCATCGGCGGGCTCGCGCTCGACGTTCTGTCGGCGGGCCCGCTCGGCGCGTTCACGGTCGCCATGCTCCCCGGCGTGCTCATGGCCGGGCTGGGGGAGCGCAGCACCGTGACGCCGATCCCCGTGATCACGGGCGCCCTCGTGGTCGGCCTGGCCGCCTTCTTCACGCAGGCGCTGTACGTCGGCATCCTCGCGTTCCTCGGTCACCCGATGGCAGCGCCGGAGATCGTGCTCGCGCAGACTGCCGGCGTCGGTATCTACACGGGAGCGCTCGCGCTCCTCATCTACCCGCTCGCGCGCCTCGTCCGCAAACTGACGGAGAAGGAGTCACCCTTCTAAGTGACCGACCGAAGCGACCGCGTCTTCGTCCATCCACGCCGACTCGCCGCCGTCGCGCTGGCGATCATCGGCGTCTTCGTCGTGCTCAGCGTCCGCTTGTGGGACCTGCAGGTGGTGAACGGCGCGCACTACCGCGAGCTCGCGGAGCAGAACCGCGTCGTGCGCGTCCCCGTGCTCGGCACGCGCGGCGTGATCTACGACCGCGACGGCCGGCTCCTCGCGCGCAACGATCCGGGCTTCGCCGTGAACGTCCTCCCGATCGACGTGCCCGCGTCACGTCAGGACGAGGTCGCGTCGCGCCTCGCCGTGCTCGTGGAGCGGGGGAGCGATGAGATCGCGAAGGCGATCTCCGATCAGCGCGTGCGCAATCCGTATGAGCCCGTGAAGGTCAGCGTGCGCCCCGTCGCGCGCGACATCGCGTTGCTGCTCGTCGAGCGGGCCGAGCTGTATCCCGGCGTGCAGGTCACCGCCGAGGCGCTGCGCTCATACGTCGACGGCCCGCTCTACGCGCCGCTCCTCGGCTACGTCGGCCCGATCAACGAAGAGGAGCTCGCCGCGCGCAAGGAGGCGGGCTACCTCCTGCAGGACACGATCGGGAAGACCGGTCTCGAATGGCAGTACGAGCGGTATCTGCGCGGGACGCTCGGATGGCGCGAGTTCGAGCGCGACGCGTCGCTGCGTGAGCTGCGGACGCTCGCGCTCGTACCGCCGAAGCCCGGCAACGATCTCGTCCTCACGATCGACGACCGGCTCCAGAAGCTCATCAGCGCCGAGCTCGAGAAGGGCGTGAAGGAGGACAAGTTCACGCAGGCCGTCGGCATCGCGATGAACCCGCAGAACGGCGAGATCCTCGCGATGGTCTCGATCCCGGCCTACGACAACAACGCCTTCATCCAGGGCGTGTCGACCGCGCAGATGAAGGAGTGGAACGGCGACTACCGCCGGCCGCTCGTGAACAAGGCGATCGGCGACATCTATCCGCCCGGCTCGACGTTCAAGATGGTCACGGGCCTCAGCGCGCTGAGCACCGGCGCCGCGACGCGCAACACCGTCGTGAACGTGACCTCGAACGTGCTCGTCGTGGACGGCTGGCGGTTCTATGACTGGCGCGTCCACGGCGCGCTCGACTTCGTGAACGGCTTCGCGCATTCGAGCGACATCTACTTCTACACGCTCGGCGGGGGCAACCCGTACACGGGCCAGCGCGGCGCCGGACCGGACGCGATGGCGAAGTACGGCCGCATGCTCGGGTTCGGCGCGCCGACGGGCATCGACCTGCCGGGCGAGGCCGCCGGGATCATGCCGGATCCGCTCTGGAAGCTCGCGGAGTTCGACGAGCCGTGGACCCTCGGCAACACGTATCACGCGGCCATCGGCCAGGGCTTCGTCGCCGTGACGCCGCTGCAGCTCCTCAACGCATACGCGTCGGTCGCGAACGGCGGCACGGTCTTCACGCCGCACCTCCTCAAGGAGGTGAAGGGAAGTGATGGGAACACCGTGTACACGCAGGCGCCGCATGTGACACGGAAGCTCGACATGAAGCAGGAGGATCTGCGCCTCATCCGCGAGGCCGCGCGCCGCGTCGTGACGATCGGGCACGCGTACATGCCCGACGCGAAGCTGCCGATCGCGGGCAAGACCGGCACGGCGGAGTTCGGCGAGTCCGGCGGGCTCGACGCCGCCGGTCGCCACAAGCTCGGGTTCCACAACTGGTTCGTCAGCTTCCTGCCGAACGCGGACAACAGCGATCCGACGGCGGAGATCGCGATGGTCCTCTTCACCTTCGACTCGAGCCGCTCGCTCTGCGACGTCTGCTTCAACCCCGCGGTCGCGCTGACGCAGCGGATCCTCGAGGCCTACAAGGGCGTCAGCGACAAGAAGGCCGGCGCCCCATGAGCGTCCGTCCCATCGCGATGCCGCAGGCGGCGTCGCCGCTCCACGACCGTCCGAGCGCGCGCCGGCTCCTCGAGGTCGACTGGATCCTCATGGTCGCGACGCTGCTCCTTATCGGCTACGGGCTCGTCATGGGCTACTCGATCACGCTCGAGGACCGCAACTTCACGGGCGACATCGGCCAGCAGGTCCTCCGCGGCGTGCTCTACGCCGTGGTCGGCCTGTCCGTCATGACGATCGTCGCGCTCGTCGACCACTCCTGGCTCGGGACGTTCGCCCCGCTCTTCTACCTCGCGACGCTGGGGCTCCTCGCCGTCGTGCTGCTGGGCGGCCAGTCGACCCTCGGGGCGACGCGCTGGTACTCGATCGCCGGGTTCAAGTTCCAGCCCAGCGAGTTCGCGAAGGTCTTCATCGTCATCGTCCTCGCGAAGTGGTTCGCCGACCGCGACATGCGCTCGCCGCTCACGCTCATCGGCGGCCTCGTCCTGCTCGCGGCGCCGGTCGGGCTCGTGTTCAAGCAGCCCGACCTCGGGACGAGCCTCGTCTTCCTGGGCATGTTCTTCGGGATGGCGTTCCTCGCCGGCGCGCGGCTGTGGCAGCTCACCGCGTTCGTGGCCGCCGGCGCGACGATGGTGCCGACAGCGCTCGGGATGCTGAAGGAGTACCAGAAGGCGCGGCTCACGGCGTTCATCGACCCGTACAGCGATCCGCAGGGCGCCGGCTGGAACATCATCCAGTCGCTCATCGCGGTCGGGTCGGGCGCGCTCACGGGCAAAGGCCTCACGGCGGGGACGCAGTCGCCGCTCGGCTACCTGCCCATCGCCGAGTCCGACTTCGTGTTCGCCGGGCTCGCCGAGGACCTCGGGTTCATCGGCGCGGCGATCCTGTTCACGCTGTATATCGTCCTGCTCCTGTCGGCGCTGCGGATCGCGCACCGGTCGCGCGACGCGTTCGGCACGTACCTCGCCGGCGGCATCGTCGCGATGCTCGCGTTCCAGATCTTCGTCAACGTCGGCATGGCGATCTCGCTCATGCCCGTGACGGGGATCCCGCTGCCCTTCATCTCACAGGGCGGCAGCTCGCTCATCTCGATCTGCTTCGCGCTCGGGGCGCTGCAGTCGATCTCCATGCGCCGGGAGCAGAAGCCCATCGCGTAGCGGCCGAGCGGGCCAGTCTCCGTATACTTTTCGGTACAGCGGCTGCGAACGGGAGCAGTACGTCGTTCCCCGGCGCTCAGAGAGCCAGCGGATGGTGAGAGCTGGTGCGAGGGGACGGCGGAACTCGCCCGGGAGCCGCGAGCGTGAAGCGCCTCGGCGCTAGCGCTCGCCGGGGTCACGTCCGTTATCAGCGTGCTCGAGTCGGAGAGCGTCTTGGGCCTGTGGCGCAGTGGGAGCGCATCACACTGGCAGTGTGGGGGTCGCGGGTTCGAATCCCGCCAGGTCCACCGACAACTCTCAACCGGGGTGGTACCGCGGAGGCATTGCCCTTCGTCCCCTGTACGTGGACGAAGGGCTTTTTCGTGCCCGGCGGGAAAAGGCGGTGAAGGACATGGCGAAAGTGAAAGGCGCGAGCGAGGATCCGGCTTCGCCGGTCCGAGCGAGCACGACAGCAGCGGAGCGACTAGCCGCGGCCCGCAGGCCGACGGCTATTGAACAAGAGAAGATCGACAAGTACGTGCCGGCCGAGATAGAGGCGAGGTGGGCCGACACCTGGGAGCGCACGCGCCTGCACGAGACGCCGAACGAGCTGCCCGACCGGCCGAACTTCTACTTCCTGACGATGTTCCCGTACCCCTCGGGCGACGTGCACGTCGGCCACTGGTACGCGTACGCACCGCCCGACGCCGCCGCGCGCGCGATGCGCATGCAAGGCAGGAACGTGCTGTTCCCGATGGGCTTCGACGCGTTCGGCATCAACGCCGAGAACGCGGCCATCGATCGCAAGATCCATCCCGCCGTGTGGACCGAGAAGAACATGGCCCACATGCGCGGCCAGTTCCGGATGATGGGGGCCGCGATCGACTGGCGGCGCGAGGTCATCACCTGCTACCCCGAGTACTACCGCTGGAACCAGTGGATGTTCCTGAAGCTCCTCGAGAAGGGCCTGGCGTATCGCGGCGACGCGCCGGTCAACTGGTGCCCGCGCGACGAGACCGTGCTGGCGAACGAGCAGGTCATCGGCGGCCGGTGCGAGCGCTGCGACTCGGTGGTCGTGAAGCGCCAGATGACGCAGTGGTTCTACAAGATCACGGCGTACGCGGATGAGCTGCTGCGCTACGACGGCCTGGACTGGCCCGAGCGCGTGCGCGTGCTGCAGACGAACTGGATCGGCCGGTCCGAAGGGGCAGAGCTGGCGTTCCCGGTCGAGGGTCACGCCGGCGAGGAGATCCGCTTCTTCACGACGCGGCCCGACACCATCTACGGCGCGACGTTCATGGTCCTGGCACCGGAGCACCGCCTGGTCGGCATCGTGACGACGCCCGACCGGAAGGCCGAGGTCGACGCGTACGCCGAGAAGGCGAAGAGCGCGCCCGAGATCGAGCGGACCGCCGAGGGCGCCGAGAAGACCGGCGTCTTCACTGGCGGCTACGCGCGCAACGTCTTCACCGGCGAGCGCGTCCCGATCTGGACCGCGGACTACGTGCTCGTCACCTACGGGACCGGCGCGATCATGGCCGTCCCAGCGCACGACGAGCGCGACTTCGCGTTCGCGAAGCGGTACGGGCTGACGATCCGCGAGGTCATCTCGCCCGACGGCGCGTCGCACGAGGCGCTGGCCGGCGCGTACGTCGGCGACGGCCTCATGGTGAACAGCGGAGCGCACACCGGGACGCGCAGCGAGGACGGCAAGGGCGCCATCGCGGAGGACGCGAAGGGCCGCGGCATCGGCGGGCCGACCGTGTCGTACCGGCTGCGCGACTGGCTGATCTCGCGCCAGCGCTACTGGGGCACGCCCATCCCGGTCGTGCACTGCGACCGCTGCGGCGTCGTTCCCGTGCCGTACGACCAGCTGCCCGTCGTGCTGCCGCGCAACGTCGAGTTCACCGGGCGTGGTGGCTCGCCGCTGTCGCACGTCCGCGAGTTCGTCGAGACGACGTGCCCGACGTGCGGCGGTCCCGCGCGGCGCGACACCGACACGATGGACACGTTCGTCGATTCCTCCTGGTACATGTACCGGTTCCTGGATCCGAAGATCGAGAGCTCGTTCATGGACAAGGAGGCCGGGCGCAAGTGGCTGCCCGTGCACCAGTACACCGGAGGCGTCGAGCACGCGATCCTGCACCTGCTGTACATGCGGTTCATGGCGAAAGCGCTGCGCGACGTCGGCGAGGTGTGGTTCGACGAGCCCGCGATGCGGTTCCGCTACCAGGGCACGATCGTCTTCGGCGGCCGCAAGATGTCGAAGTCGCGCGGGAACGTCCAGACGCCCGACGCGTACGTGAAGCGGTACGGCGCGGACACGCTGCGGCTGTTCATGATGTTCATGGGTCCGTGGGTCGATGGTGCCGACTGGGACGCGGCCGGCATCGACGGCGCGTGGCGCTTCCTGAACTCGGTCTGGCGCCTGGCGCTGTCGAAGCCGGTCGCGGGTGCCCCGGATCTCGACCTGGAGCGCGAGATCCACCGGACGATCCGCAAGGTCACGGACGACATCGCGGCGTTCCACTTCAACACCGCGGTCGCCGCGCTGATGAAGCTGGAGCACCGCCTGAGCATCGCGACGGGTCCGACGCGCGACGAGGGCATCCGCACGCTGCTGCTGCTGCTCGCGCCGATGGCCCCGTTCGTCACGGAGGAGCTGTGGGCGCGTCGCGGCGGCGCGTACTCGATCCACCAGCAGCCATGGCCCGCGTACGACCCCGCGCTGACGAAGGCCGAGGAGGTCACGCTGGTCGTGCAGGTCGACGGGAAGGTCCGCGACCGCCTGACGGTCGCGGCCGGGCTGGGGAAGGCCGAGGCGGAGGCCGCGGCCCTCGCGAGCGAGAAGGTGCAGGCGGCGATCGCCGGCCGGCGCATCGCGAAGGTCATCGTCGTGCCGGACCGCCTCGTGAATGTCGTCGTGGAGAAGTGATGCAGCCGGAGATACGCATCGCCGCGCTCTGCGATCACGCCCTCGTCGGACAGGACGGCAAGCTGAGCATGCTCGGGATCTTCCGCAACATCAGCGTCAGCTCGCTCCCGGCGCAGCATCCGCGGATGTACCTCGTCGCGGTGCTCGGGCTCGACCCGGGCGCGCACGAGGTCGTCGTCCGCTTGCGCCGGCCCGACGGCGGCGCGGCCATGCCCGAAGCGCCGCGCATCTCCGTGCACGCGGTGCCGGGTCAGGACGTGAACGTCATCGTCGAGCTGAACAACCTCGGCTTCACGACGTACGGCACGCACCGCTTCGATCTCGAGGTCGACGGCTCGACCGTCGGCTCGCTGCCGGTCGGGATCTCGCAGATCAACGCCGCTTCGCCTCGCCAGAACTAGCTCCTCACGCCCCTTCCGATCCATCCGGCGTGCCTCGTCCCTTGCTGGTCGCCATCCCGCTGCTGGCCGTCGTCGGCGCCGGGATGAGCCTCGTCCTGCGGCCCGCGGAGCCGCCGCCGATCGTCGAGGCGGCCGATCCGTCACCGACCGCGACCGCGCCGACGTTCGTGGTCGTCGACGTCGTTGGCGCGGTCGCTCGCCCCGGCGTCGTGCGGCTCCCAGCGGGGTCCCGGGTGCTCGACGCGCTGCTCGCCGCCGGCGGGATGACCGGCGACGCCGACCTGTTCGCCGTGAACAAGGCCGCGCTCCTGCGCGACGGCATGCGGGTCTACGTCCCGAAGCCGGGGGAGCAGCCGCCGGCCGGCAGTCTCGGCTCGACTGGCGAAGCGAAGATCGACATCAATCGCGCGTCGGAGGCCGAGCTGGTCTCGCTGCCCGGCGTCGGGCCGACGACCGCGGCGAAGATCGTCCGCGCGCGGGAGTCGAAGCCGTTCGCGCGCCCCGAGGAGCTGCAGACGCGCGGGCTCGTCACCGCGCGGATCTACGCCGACATCAAGGATCTCGTCACGACGCGTTGACCGCGCTCCTCGCGGCGCCGCTCGTGGCGGCCGGTGCGACCGCGGTGCTGTGCGCGCTCGCGTCGATCTCGCACCCGCTCCTCGGCGTGAGCGTGGCCGTCGCGCTGGCCACGATCGGCGCGATCCTCGCGCTGGCGAGCGCCGATGCGCCGCGCCGCGTGCTCTGGTGGGCGGTCGCGGTCAGCGCGCTCGCGAGCGCCGCGCGCGCGCTCGTCGTCCCGCCGGCCCTCGGGATCGTCGCCGACCCGCGCGTCGACGCGCTGCGCGAGGCGCTCGGCGCGCCGCTGCGCGCGCTCGTGCCGGACCCGGAGGGTGCGCTCCTGCTGGGGATCGTCCTCGGGGAGCGGGCGGGCATCGCGCGCGATCTCCGCGACGCGTTCGCCGTGACGGGCACGGCGCACCTCCTCGCGATCTCGGGGTCGAACATGACGCTCGTCGCGGCCGCCGTCGGCATCGCGCTGCGCGGCCACGCGCGGCCGATCGCCGTCGCGAGCGGAGGCGTCCTCGCGATCACGACGTATGCCGTGCTCGTCGGTCTCTCGCCGAGCGTGGTGCGCGCGGCGCTCATGGCCGCCGTGGCGTCGCTCGGCCTCGCGCTCGGCCGTCGCGGCGCCGCGGCGAACGCACTCGGCGCCGCCGTGGCGGCCATGGTCATCGCGGATCCGCGCGCCATCGAGGACGTCGGCTTCCAGCTGAGCGTGGCGGCGACGGCCGGCCTCATCGCGTGGGAGCGCGCGCTCGCCGAGCGCCTCGCGGGATGGCCGCGGCCGATCGCGGACGGTCTCGCCGCGACGATCGCGGCGTCGGCGCCGACGATCCCGATCGTCGCCGCGGTCTTCGGCCGCGTCTCGCTCGTCTCTCCGCTGGCGAACCTGGTCGCGGTCCCGCTCTTCGCGCCGATCATGGCGTTCGGCGCAGCGACGGCCGTCGTGGGCGCGGTCCTCCAGTCCGCGGCGTGGCCGCTCGCGATGGCCGCATACGCGAGCGCGCTCGCGCTACGGCGCGTCGTGGAGGTCGCGGCGGCGGTGCCCCTCGCGTCGGTCACGGTCCAGAGCGGTCCGTGGACCGCGGTCGTCGTGGCCGTCGCGCTCGTCCTCGGGTGGATCGGCGCGACACGTCTCGCGCATGCGATCCCGCGGGTGCGGTGGCGGCCGTCGCTGCCGATGATCGACGCGCGACCGGACCTGCGTGCCGTGGCCATCGCCGTCGCCGTGCTCGTCGCGGGCGCGCTCTGCGCGGCGACGCTCCCGCGCCCCGGCGGGTCGCGCTTGCACGTCCTCGACGTGGGTCAGGGCGACGCCTTCCTTCTCGAGAGCGACGGTCGCTACGCGCTCATCGACGGCGGCCCCGACCCCGCGGTGCTCCTGCGGCGCCTCGGGGAGGTCCTGCCGCCGTGGCATCGCCGGATCGACCTCGTCGCACTGACGCACGAGCACGCCGACCACGGCGCGGGGCTGCTGGCGATCCTCGACCGCTATGACGTCGGGCTCGCCATCGAGCCGGAGGGCATGGCGGACGTGCCGCTCACCCGGTCGTGGTGGGAGCGGATCGCGGGACGGCACGTCGCGCACCGCGCCGTCGCCGCCGGGGTCGTCGTGCGCATCGGTGCCGTGACGATCCGCGTCCTCGCGCCCGGTCCGGATCGCCGCGTCGCCGTGCCGTCGCTCGTCCTGCGCGCCTCGACGGCCTCCGCCTCCGTCCTCTTCATGGGCGACGCGACGGACGACGCGATCGCGGATCTCCTCCTCGCGAGCGACGGGCTCGCGGCGCGCGTCTACGTCCCGCCGCATCACGGCGCGGACACCGCGTACGCCCAGACGCTCGTCGCGGCCGTGCGTCCGGCCATCGCCGCGATCTCCGTCGGTGCGCTGAATCGCTACGGGCATCCCACACCCGCGACGCTGGCAGCGCTCGATGCGGTCCCCGTGTATCGCACCGACCGATATGGCACCGTGGTCATCACCCTCGATGCCGACCCCCTCGCCGTCCGCACCGCGAAGGCCGGTCTTCCTCCTGATCGGGGAAGACCCGTTCCGCGCGCGCCTGCGGGTCGCTGAGCTCGTCGCGGCCATCGTGTCCGGCGGTGACACGGTGTCGAGCGCGATCGCGCGATGGCCGAGCCCGCACCTCGGCCTCACCCTCGGCGTCACGCGGCACGACGCGCGGAGCGATGCGGCGTACGTGATCGGCATGAGCGGGCGAGCACAGGGCCTCTTCGACGCGCCGGACGAACGCCGCGTCGTGGTCGTCGATCACGCCGAGGCCCTCACCGACGCGTCCCTCATCGCCGACTTCCCCGTGGAGAGCGCGCTCGTCCTCGTGACGGCGGAGCGCCTGCCCGCGGGGCGCCGTCGAGCGCGCGCGAAGGTGGAGGCGGGTGCCCCCCTCGACCTCGCGGGCGCGGTCGAGGCCGCCGGTGGGCGCGTCGAGCGGATCGTGCGGCTCCTGCCAGACGAGGTCCCGGCGTGGATCCGCGCGCGCGCCGAGCGCTCGGGCGTCCGCCTCGAGCCCGCCGCCCTCATGGAGCTCGCGTCGGCCGCGGGCACGGACACGGACCGCATCGAGCAGGAGCTCGCGAAGCTCGCGACATACGCGAAGGGCGACATCGTGACGGTCGCCGCCGTGCGTGCCCTCGTTGCCGGCGCGATCGAGACCGAGGTCTTCGACCTCACGCGCGCGGTCGTGCGGCGCGACGCGCGGACCGCCGTGGACCGGCTCGAGCGGCTCCTCGCGGAGGGACAGGCGCCGCAACAGATCCTCGCGCTGCTGCTCTGGCAGTTCCGCGTCGTGCTCTTCGCTTCAGCGATGCGGAACGACGCGGACGCGGAGAAGATGGCGCGCGCGATCCGGTCGTCGGCCGGTGCCATCGCCCGCTGGCGCGGCGAAGCGCGCCGCCTGTCACGCGCCGACGTCGTCCGCGCCTACGAGGCGCTGTACGCGACGGATCTCGCGATCAAGCAGGGGCGCACGGAGCCCGAGACCGCCTTGATGCTGTGCGTGCTCGATCTCTGTGGCGTGCCGAACGCGGATCCGCGCGAGCTCGTCATCGGGGAACCCCCTCGAAGATGACAATGTGCGCTACGAAGCGGATCGGGGACCCGCGCGCGCAACGCGCGGGAACAAAGGCCGTACCGCCTCGGCGCTAGCGCTTGGTCGCGGCCTCCGGCGTGACCGGCTCGGCGACCGGCTTCGGCTCTTGCGTCTTCCGGTAGTCGGCCATGAACCGTTCGATCCCGGCGTCCGTGAGCGGATGCTTGTACATGGACTCGAGCACCTTGAACGGCATCGTGCCGATGTCCGCGCCCGCGAGCGCCGCCTGGGTGACGTGCATGGGATGGCGGAGGCTCGCGGCGAGCACCTTCGTCTTGATGCCCTGCTGGCGGTAGGCGTCGACGATGCCACGCACGACGGCGATCCCGTCCTCGCCGATGTCGTCGAGCCGGCCGACGAACGGGCTGATGAAGTACGCGCCGATCGCGGCGGCGAGGAGCGCCTGGTTCACGGTGAAGCAGAGCGTCACGTTGATCTTGATGCCCTCGCCCGCGAGGACCTTCCCTGCGCCGAGGCCGTCGGGCGTGGAGGCGACCTTGACGATCACGTTCTTGTGCCACGACGCGAGTCGCCGCCCTTCGACGACGAGGTCGTCCTTCTTCTCGCTGACCGTCTCGGCGGAGACGTCGCCGACGAGGTCGCAGATGCGCTTCACCTGCGTCTCGTGGTCTTGGCCCGCGCGCGCGATGAGCGTCGGGTTCGTCGTGACGCCGCTGATGACGCCCCAGTCCGCCGCGGTCTTGATCTCGTCGAAGTCGGCGGTGTCGAGGAACAGTCTCATGTCACGCTCTCCTGCAGTGTGGTGGCCACGACCTCCGCGCGGCCGCTCGCGCGTCCGTACGCGAGCGCGGCGTCGATGAACGCCGCGAACAGCGGATGCGGCCGGTGCGGCCGCGACTTGAACTCGGGGTGGTACTGCGTGCCGAGATAGAACGGGTGGTCGCGCAGCTCGACGATCTCCACGAGGCGGCCGTCGGGCGAGAGCCCGCTGTAGCGCATGCCATTCGTGGCGAGCAGCTCGCGGTACGCGTTGTTGAACTCGAAGCGGTGGCGGTGCCGCTCGAGGACGATCGGCTGGCCGTACGCGCGGTGCGCGATCGAGCCCTCCTCGAGGACGCAGGGGTAGGAGCCGAGGCGCATCGTGCCGCCCTTCGCCTCGACCTCGCGCTGCTCCGGCAGGAGGTCGATCACGGGATGCGGCGTGAACGCGTCGAACTCGGTCGAGTTCGCGTCCTCTGACCCGAGCGCGGTGCGCGCGAGCTCGATGACCATGCACTGCATCCCCATGCAGAGCCCGAGCGTCGGGATCCTCCGCGCGCGGCCGTAGCGCGCCGCCTGCACCTTGCCCTCGATGCCGCGGTAGCCGAACCCGCCCGGGACGACGATCCCGTCGAGCCCGACGAGCGGCTCATCGTCCCCGCCGCGCTCGAGCCGCTCCGAGTCGACCCAGCGGATGCGCGGCTCGCACCCGTGCGCCCACGCGGCGTGCTTGATGGATTCAGCGACGGAGAGGTACGCGTCCGACAGCATGATGTACTTGCCGACGAGCCCGATCTCGAGCGGGATCCGCGCGCCGCGGATGCGCTGCTCGAGCGTGCGCCACGCGCTGAGGTCGGGCGGACCCGCCTCGAGCCCGAGCTCGCGCACGACGGTCTGCCCGAGCCCGACGTCCTCGAGCATCGTCGGGACGCCGTAGATCGACCACGCGTTCGGCTCCGAGATCACGTTCTCGGCCTTCACGTCGCAGAACAGCGCGATCTTCTCGCGCAGGTCGTCGTCGATGGCCTCGTCGGCGCGGGCCACGAGCACGTCGGGCTGGATCCCGATGGCGCGCAGCTCGCGGACGGAGTGCTGCGTGGGCTTCGTCTTCAGCTCGCCCGTGGCGACGCGCGGCAGCAGCGTGAGGTGGATGTAGAGGACGTTCTGGCGGCCGACGTCGTTGCGGAACTGGCGGATCGCCTCGAGGTAGGGGAGCGACTCGATGTCGCCGACCGTGCCGCCGACCTCGACCATGACGACGTCCGCCTGGGCCTCGCGCGCGACGCGGTGGATGCGCGCCTTGATCTCGTTCGTGATGTGCGGGATGACCTGGACGGTCGCGCCGAGGTAGTCGCCGCGCCGCTCTTTCGCGATGACCGCGTTGTAGACCTGGCCCGTCGTGAGATTCGACGCGCGCGTGACGTTCCGGTCGATGAACCGCTCGTAGTGCCCGAGATCGAGGTCCGTCTCGGCGCCGTCCTCGGTGACGAAGACCTCGCCGTGCTGGTACGGCGACATCGTTCCGGGGTCGACGTTGAGGTACGGGTCCATCTTCAGCGACGCGACGGAGAGGCCACGCGCCGCGAGGATGCTGCCGAGCGATGCGGCGGTGATGCCTTTGCCGAGGGAGGAGGTGACCCCGCCGGTCACGAAGACGAACTTCGACATCCGCAGGACCTCCGGGGTTTTTCCCAGTCTAGGTCATCGACCGAACGGCAATGACTGCAGCACGACGAGGCGCGGCCGCTCCGCGGGTCCTGTGGGCGGCGCGCTCGGTACCTCGACCGGCGTCTCCGCGATCGCGCTCGCGGGATCGCCGTCGAAACGGAGCGCGCGGAAGCGCGCGTCGGCGAGCTCGGTGCCCTCGGCGCCGTCGTGCTCGACGATCGCGACCAGCGACGGGCGGAGCCAGCGGGACCCGCTGCGCATCGGCATCGGCGTCGCGAACGGTGATGCGTCCGACGTGAAGTCGCGCGTCGCCTCGTCGAGCCACCGGCCGAGATATGGCGGCACGTACGCCTCACCGGCGTACGCGAGCCCGTTCGCGGCGGCCCAGCCGCACAGCATCGTGCGCGCCCCGCGCACGTCGTCGACGACGAGCGCGCCGATGACGACGTCGGCGCGCGGCGTCACGTGGTACTTCAGCCAGTCGGCGGTGCGCGCGCCGGGCACGTACGGCGAGCGCCGGCGCTTCGCGACGATCCCCTCGAGGCCGTACTCCTCGACCGCGTCGTAGAACGGCTCGCCGTCGCTCTCGAGGTGGTCGGGAACGGCGACGCGGCGGTCCGTGATGCCGAGCCCGGCAAGCCGGCGTTTGCGCTCCTCGAGCGGCTTCGCGAGCAGGGGCCGGTGCGCCTCGTAGAGCAGGTCGAACGCGACGAAGATCGGACCGCGGCCGCGCTTCGCCGCACGCGGCCCGAGACGTCCCGCGAGCAGGTCGTACGACGGCCGCCCGCGCGCGTCGCAGACGATGATCTCGCCGTCGAGCAGGGCGCCCTCGGGCACCTTCACGTCGCGCAGCTCCGGCAGGAGGCCGAGGAGGTCACCGCCGCGGCGGTCCGTGACGCGGACGCCGCCCCGATCGCTCGCGAGCGTGGCGCGGATCCCGTCCCACTTCACCTCGAAGAGATGATCGGGCGAGTTGAAGGGCGCCGCGGCGACGCGCGGCCGCATCGGCGCCACGTGCCGCGGCAGCGCGGAGCGCGCCTCAGCGAGTTCGATGAGCGTCGGTCCGGAGGGACCTCGCTTCGCCACCTCCGGAGGATACGGACACGACGTGCGCGCGCGGAGGCTGGGAGTGCTAGGCGGTCTTTCGCTTCCGCGTGGTCGTGCGCTTGCGCTCGCCGGCGGCGCGCCGGCCCCCGGCCTTCTCGCCCTTCTTCGCGCGCTCGACCGACGCCTTCAGCGCGGACATGAGGTCGGCCACGGTCGTCTCGGCTTCCGCCTCAGGCGCCTCGATGACCTCCTTGCCCGCGACCTTCGCCTTGACGATCTCCTCGACCGCTTCCTTGTACTCGTCCTTGAACTCGTCGGGCTCGAACTTCATCGCCATGGCGTCGACCAGCGTCTCGGCCATGGAGATCTCCTTCGCGCTCACCGTGACGTCCTCCGGCAGATCGAGGTCGTCGGTGTCGCGGATCTCCTCGGGCCAGTGCAGCGTGTTCAGCAGCAGCACGCCGTCGAGCGGGCGGACCGAGACGAGCCGCTCACGGTCGCGCAGCGCGAACTTCGCGATCGCGATGCGGCCGGTCTTCTCGAGCGTCTTGTTGAGGAGCGCGTACGGCTTCGCCGCCGCCTTCTCCGGCTCGAGGTAGTACGCGGACTGGTAGTAGACCGGTCCCGGGAGCTCCTCGTCCTCGATGAAGCCCGCGATGTCGATGGCTTTGCTCGACTTCAGCGGGAGCTTCTCGAGGTCCTCGTCGTCCATGACGACGTAGCTGCCCTTCTCGTACTCGTAGCCGCGAACGACGTCGCCCCACGCGACCTCATGGTCGCCTTCCTGGCACCAGCGCTTGTTCTTGATGCGGCTCTTGTGCTCGGGGCACAGGAGGTTGAACGAGACCTTCGAGGTGCTCTCGGTGGCCAGGTACAGGCGCACGGGGATGGCGACCATCCCGAAGCTCAGCACTCCACGCCAAATGGATCTCGGCACGTGTCGCCTCCCCGCAGTCTCTGTTCCAACGCGCGGCTTGCCGCGCGCAGATTACACCACTGTGTCAACCACGCAAGGGGGATGTGTGATCGCTCCCCCCCACGCACAGCCCGTGCTCCGCTCGCGCCTACCGGAGCTGACTCTGAGGACGGCGGCGGACCGGCGCGCCGCGACGCTCGCACACATCTCGAACGTTGCGCGCTCCGCGCCTCTCTGCGCTTTCGCCCGACTGGGTCGGCGCAGCGATCGTGTCCGTCATGGCGCGGCGGGCTGTGGGCTCGGGTTAGCTCTCCCCTCGCATACCGGCATGCCCTCGTTCGGACTCGCGGGATACGGGACGCATCGCGGATAGAAGATCCACGTAATGAAGATCAGCGCGAGCGCGATGATCACTATCGCGACCGCCTTATTCACACTCCGATCGCCCTCGCCGCGAGCGTCGTCGGCAGGGCACCGCTCGACGTGATCGCGTCGTGGAACTCGCGCAGGGCCGTGACGTCGCTACGTCCCTTCGTGGCGAGGTACCGCGTGCGGATGTCGAGGATCTCGAGCATGCCCGTCAGGTAGCTCGAGGCCTGCGTCGGCCACGAGCAGTAGCGGCCGACCTCGGCGCGCGCGTTCGGCGCCGTGAGGTTCGCCTTCTCCATCATGAACGTGACGGCATCGTCGAACGACATCTCGCCCATGTGCAGCGAGGTGTCCACGACGATCCGCGCGGCGCGGAAGATCGTCGCCTCGACGTGGTAGAGCTCCTGCCTCGGGTCCTCGAAGAAGCCCTGCTCGCGCATGGCCTTCTCGGCATACAACGCCCACCCCTCCGAGAAGTACGACGTGCTGTGCGCGCGCCGCACGTGCGACGGATGCGACTTCGCCATGACGAGATGCCAGTGGTGACCGGGATATGCCTCGTGCACCGCCGTCGTAGGGATCCCATGCGTAGAGTTCCCCTCGATCCGCTTCGTGACCTCTTCCTTCGGCGTGCCGTCCGGCGGGAACGGGACGAAGAAATGTCCGACGAGCGAGTCGGTGAACGCGGGCGGCCGGTTGTACGACGCGACCGCGATGACCGGACGCTGGAAGTGCGGCGACGGCTCGACGAGGCACTTCTCCCCAGGGGGCAGCGTGACGAGGCCCGTCCGCCGGAGGAACGCACGCGCCTTCCCGGTCCACTCCTCGTACTCGCGGCGCATGCCCTCCGGGTCGGGCGCGTGGATCTCGTTCAGCTCATGGAGGAGCGCGACCCAGTCCTCGTGCCCGGCGATCTCCTTGGCGAGCCGCCGCAGCTCCGCGGCGAGGAGGTCGTACTGCTCGCGGCCGCGTTCCCGCAGCTGGTGCGCGTCATAGGGCAGCAGCTCCTTCTCGCGGAGGAGCGCGGTGTAGACCGCCTCGCCCACGGCGTACTTGCCCGCGGCCTTCTTGTGCAGATCCTGGAGGTACGCGGCGAACCTCTCGAACGCCGTCGCCGCCTTCGCACCCGCCGCGGCGAGGCGCTCGCGCGCGGACGCGTCCTGCACCTCCGCGGGCACGAGCTCGCGCGCATACCGGCTTGCGGCCCTTGCCTGGCCGATCGCGCGCTCGACGTAGATCGGTGGCGTGAGCGCCGGGTCGAGGTTCGCCATCCCGTTCTCGATGCAGGCCGGGACCTGCTCGAGCCGAGCGCGTGCCGCGTCGGCCAGGTCGCGCTCGGGACGGATGCGATGGAGGAAGAGCGTGAAGACGCCCTGCAGCCCCGGGTTGAGGTACGTCGCGGGCTGCCGCTTCCACATGTCGTGCGGATGGAGGATCTCGCGGCCGCGCAGGATGGCGATGAGGAAGTCGCGATCGATCGTCGCGGACCCGAGGCCATCGTCCGGGACGGCGCGGAAGCGCTTCAGCCATGCGAGGTCGCTCGCCTTGCGGCGCTCGAACGCGGCGGCGGAGAGATCATCGAGCTTCTCGTCGTATTCGGTGAGGCCGAGCGAGCTCGCGTGGACCGGCGAGTCCTCGTACTCCTCCTTCAGGAAGTGCATCGCTTGGTCGGCGAATCTCCCGATGGCGTCGTCCGTCTTCATCGTGGGCTGCGCACGCATGTCGCCCTCCGTCCGCGGAACGTGAGAATGGCGACAAGATAGTCGCTGCGCTCTGTATCGCCGTCGCTCGTGCGTCCACGTCTGCTGCGGCAGCCGTGGCCCACACTCGCTAGGCGATGAGCCTCACCGAGTACCAGCGCAAACGCGACTTCGGCCGGACGCCCGAGCCGAAGGGCAAGCGCCCGAAGACCGAAGGGAAGCTGCGCTACGTCGTCCATCGCCACCACGC
>DASWDY010000070.1:0-5809 GCA_036395035.1 Candidatus Limnocylindria bacterium | reverse complement strand
CGGACGGCGCCCGCGGGGACCTCGAGAGCGCGGACATGCGCGCGGATCCGCCGGCTCAGCTCCTTCGCGAGCTCGATCCCTGGCGGCCGCACGCGCCATCCGCCGTCCACCGCCTCGGCCAGCCCGCTCGAGACGATCTCCGCCCAGCCCTGTTCGAGGGCCGGGCGCTTCACCGCGTACGGCGAACGCCACGAGATCCGCGCGCGCTCGACGCGGTCGCCGTCGCCGACGGTGAGCACGCCGCTGAGCGTCCCGAGCGCGCCGCGCGAGATGCCGTTCTCCTTCGCGAGCGCCTCGGCCGCCGGGTCGAACGTTCGGACGCGCGCGGTGAGGTATTCCGGGATCATGTCGAGGACCTGCCGGTGCGTGTAGGTCATGACGGCCATCTCGTCACCTCCGAAGCGCGCCGAGTCTAGTGTCGCTGCGTGACGGTCCGCTGGGTCACCTTCGACTGCTACGGGACGCTCATCGACTGGGAGCGCGGCATCGCCGACGCGCTCGTGCCGCTGCTGCCAGTGGGCGTCGATCGGCGCGCGCTCGCGGAGCGGTACATCGAGGTCGAGGCCGAGGTCGAGAAGGGCGAGTACGTCCCCTATCGCGACGTCCTCGACCGCGCCGGCCGCCGGCTCCTCGCCGAGCACGGCCGCGCGATCGCGGACGAGGCGCCGTCGCCGCTCCCGCTATCGCTGCCGTCGTGGCCGCCGTTCCCCGAGGTGCCGGACGCGCTGCGCGAGCTGCGCCGTCGCGGCTACCGCTTCGCGATCCTTTCGAACGTGGACCGCGACCTCCTCGCGGCGTCGATCCGGGACTTGGGCGTCGAGCCCGACCTCGCCGTGACGGCGGAGGACGCGCGCTCGTACAAGCCGGCGCGCGGGCACTGGCGCCACTTCGAGGAGCGCACGGGCGCCGGCACGGCCGACACCGTGCACGTCGCCGCGAGCCTCTACCACGACATCCGGCCGACGACGGCGTGGGGCTATCGCAACGTGTGGATCGCGCGCCGCATCGAGCCGCTGCGCGGCGCCGACCCGACGCGGATCCTCCCCGACCTGAGCGCCCTCCCCGACACCATCGACGACCTCTCCGGCAGGGGCTAGCCTCCGCGGCCATGGCGAAGGACGAGCGGATCGAGCGGCTGCGCCAGGTACCGCTCTTCAGCGGCTGCTCCGACAAGCAGCTGCAGTTCATCGCGACGCGCGTCGAGGACATCGAGCTGCCCGCCGGCAAGGTGCTGACGGAGCAGGGCAGGAGCGGCGGTGAGTTCTTCATCGTGCTGGCCGGCGAAGCGGAGGTGCGACAGGACGGCGCCGTGGTGAACACGATGAGGCCGGGAGACCACTTCGGCGAGATCGCCCTGCTCGACGACGGACCACGCACGGCGACGGTGACGGCGAAGACGCCGATGCGCGTGCTCGTCCTCTCTCCCCGCCAGTTCCAGGACGTCCTGCATCAGGACGCCGAGATCGCGGTGACGCTGCTCCACGCGGTCACGCGGAGGCTCCGCGCGGGGGCTCACCTCACGTCGGACTGACCCCGGGCGCTAGCGTCGTACCCACGTGGACGCCCCCGAGACGCGATACGCGCGCAGTGGCGACGTCAGCATCGCCTACCAGGTCGTCGGCGCCGGTCCGATCGACCTCGTCTACGTCCCCGGGTTCGTGTCGAACATCGACGTGCTGTGGGAGCACCCCTCGGTGGCGGATGCCCTCGGCCGGCTGGCGTCGTTCTCGCGGCTCATCGTGTTCGACAAGCGCGGGACGGGTCTGTCCGACCGCGTCGCGATCGATCGGCTCCCGACGCTCGAGGAGCGCATGGACGACGTCCGCGCCGTCATGGACGCGGCCGGCTCCGCCCGCGCCGCGATCTTCGGCCACTCGGAAGGCGGAGCGATGTCGCTCCTCTTCGCCGCGACGTATCCGGATCGCGCGAGCTCGCTTATCACGTACGGCGCGTTCGCCAAGCGCATCCGGTCGGACGATTACCCGTGGGCGCCCACGCTGGAGGCCCGCAGGCGGAGTTGGGAGGAGGTCGCGCGCGAGTGGGGGACGGCCGAATTCTCGAGGGCGTTCGTGCAGGGTGTCGCGGCGTCGCTCGCGGATGACGAGGCGTTCGTCCGCTGGCTCTCGAGCTACCTCCGCAAGGGCGCGAGCCCCGCCGCGGCCTCGGCGCTCATGCGGATGAACTCGTACACGGACGTGCGCGACGTCCTTCCCGCCATCCGCGTGCCCGCGCTGATCGTGCACGGCAGCGCCGACGACGACGTGCGCATCGAGGAGTCCCGCTACATCGCCTCGCGCATCCCGCACGCGACGCTCGTCGAGATCCCCGGTGGCGAGCACGTCTTCTGGACGGCCCGCTCGAACGCCATCTTCGGGGAGATCCAGGAGTTCCTGACCGGTGCCCGCGAGGCGCCGGAGCCCGACCGTTTCCTCGCGACCGCGCTCTTCACGGACATCGTCGAGGGCACGCGTAAGGCCGCGGAGCTCGGCGACGCGCGGTGGCGGTCGCTGGTCGAGGATCACCACGCGCTCGTCCGGCGCGAGCTCGAGCGCTTCCGCGGCCGCGAGGTCGACACCGCCGGTGACGGGTTCTTCGCCACGTTCGACGGTCCCGGGCGCGCGATCCGCTGCGCCGCGTCGATCCGCGACGGCGTGCGCAGGCTCGGCATCCAGATCCGCGCCGGGCTCCACACCGGTGAGTGCGAGGAGATCGCGGGCAAGGTCGGTGGGATCGCCGTCATCACGGCCGCGCGCGTGCGCGAACGCGCGGAGCCGGGCGAAGTGCTCGCCTCGAGCACGGTGCGCGATCTCGTGCACGGGTCCGGGATCGAGTTCGCGGAACGCGGTGTGCACGCGCTGAAGGGCATCCCCGGGGAGTGGCGCCTGTACCGGGTGGCGAAGGCCTGACGCGGAGGGCGTAGCATCGTCGCACGACGCCGGGACCGGCACGAGCCGGCCTGGACGGAGGTGCGACATGCCCGAGCAGCAGCCCGCGGGCGCCTACGGCGGCGGACCCGCGATCCCCCCGAAGAAGCTCACCATCCCCGAGATCGTCGCCATGAAGGGCGACCACGAGCGCATCACGATGCTCACGGCGTACGACGTCGCGTTCGCGCGGCTCGTCGATCAGGCGGGTGTCGACATGATCCTCGTCGGCGACTCGCTCGGCATGGTCATGCTCGGGTACCCGACGACCGTGCCCGTGACGATGGACGACATGATCCGCCACGCGGCCGCCGTGTCACGCGGCGCGAAGCACGCGGTGCTCGTCGGCGACATGCCGTTCGGCTCGTACCAGACCGGCCGCGAGGACGCGCTGCGCAACGCGTCGCGCTTCCTCAAGGAGGCCGGCATGGACGCGGTGAAGCTCGAGGGCGGCCACGAGGTCGTCGACACCGTGCGTGCGCTCGTCGAGAACGGCATCGCGGTCATGGGTCACGTCGGGCTCACGCCGCAGCGCGTCGCGCAGTTCGGCGGCTTCAAGGTGCAGGCGAAGAGCGCGACCGCGGCGCGGCAGCTCATCGACGATTGCATCAGCCTCGAGCAGGCTGGCTGCTTCTCGATCGTCATCGAGTCCGTGCCCGCGCCCGTGGCGGCGATGGCCACGGAGCGCGTGGGCATCCCGACGATCGGGATCGGGGCGGGACGCGACTGCGACGGCCAGGTCCTGGTCCTCCACGACGTCCTCGGCCTGTTCGGCGATTTCAAGCCGAAGTTCGCGAAGCGGTACGCCGACCTCGGGTCGGCGGTCGTCGAGGCGCTGCAGCAGTACGACCGCGAGGTCCGCGAGGGGACCTTCCCGGACGCGGAGCATTCGTTCACGATGAAGGAGGCCGAGCGCACAGCGCTGGAGCGCGCGCTGTCCGAGCCGCGGCGTCCGAAGAAGGTGGTCTAGCCTCCGCGCGATGCGGGTGGCCGTCGTCGGCATGGGCGCGATCGGGCACGTCGTCGCCCGCGCGCTGGATGGCCGCGCCGAGGTCGTGCCCATCGACCGCACGCGCTCGCCGCTGCAGGGCGGTGAGGCGCCGGTCCAGGCCGCGGTCGTCTGCGTGAAGACGTACGGCACGACGTGGGCGGCGGACGTGGCGCAGCGGATCCTCGCGCCCGACGGCGTGATCGCGACCGTCCAGAACGGCCTCGGCAACGTCGAGACGCTCGGCGCGCGGATCGATCCCGAGCGCATCTCGCTTGGCGTCATCTACGTCGGCGCGGAGCTCGTGGACGGCCGGCTCGAGGCGACCGGCGCCGGCCGCGTCCAGCTCGGCCGGCCGCGCGATCCGCGCGCGACCGCGCACCTCGAGGCGCTCGCGCGGCTCCTCGCGGACGGCGGCATGACGGTCAGCGTCGTCGACGACCCGTGGCCGTCGGTGTGGGGGAAGCTCGTCGTGAACGCCGCGATGAACCCGACGACGGCGCTCTTCAACCTTCGTAACCCCGAGCTCCTGGATCATCCGGCGGGGCGTCCGATCGCGGACGAGCTCGCGCGGGAGACCGCGCGGGTCGCCGCGGCGTCAGGCGTGCCCATCGACGCGGCGACGGCGCCCACGCTCTGGCACGGCGTCGCGTCGTTCGTGAACCGATCGTCGATGCTCCAGGACGTGGCCGCGGGTCGTCCGACCGAGATCGACGCGATCAACGGCGCGATCGCCCGCGAGGGCGCGCGTCATGGCATCCCGACGCCGACGAACGAGGCCGTGACGATCCTCATGAAGGCGCTCCAAGGCTCTTCGCAGGGGGCTCCGCCCCCTTCCACCCCCGCGTGATCACTCAAGTCCCCGGCATCCGCGTCGGCCACTGGACCGACGAGCGCGCCAGGACCGGCTGCACCGTCCTGCTCTTCGACGGCGAGGCCACCGCGGGCGTGAGCGTGCGCGGCGGGGCCCCGGGCACGCGGGAGACCGACCTGCTCGATCCGGTGAGGACGAACGAGCGCGTCGACGCGATCGTGCTGTCGGGCGGATCGGCGTACGGGCTGGCGACGGCCGACGGCGTGATGCGCTGGCTCGAGGAACGCGGCATCGGCCGGAAGGTGGCGAACGCGATCGTCCCGATCGTGCCCGCGGCCATCGTCTTCGACCTCGCGGTCGGCGATCCGAAGGTGCGGCCGGGACCGAACGAGGGCTACGCCGCGTGCGAGGCGGCGACGGTCGCGGCGCCCGCGGAGGGACGCGTCGGCGCGGGCACCGGCGCGATGGTCGGGAAGCTCATGGGGCGCGAGCTCGCCCGTCCGGGAGGGATCGGGACCGCCGCGCGGCGCGTCGGCGACACCACCGTGGGCGCGCTCTTCGTCGTGAACGCCGTCGGCGACGTCGTCCACGAGGACGCGACGCTCGTGAACGCGCCGCGGGGCACGCGGCGCATCATCGACCGGCTCCTCGCCGGTGAGCGTCCGGTGATCCGCACCGGGCGCGAGAGCACGACCATCGGTGTCGTCGCGACGGACGCGACGCTCACGAAGACGGAGGCGAGCTGGCTCGCGTCCGTGGCGCAGGACGGCGTCGCGCGCGCGGTCCTGCCCGCCCACAGCCGCGCCGACGGCGACACCGTGTTCGCGTGCTCGACGCTGCGCGGTCCGCGAGTCGACCTCGAGCTGCTCGGCGCCCTCGCCGTCGAGGTGGCGGCCGACGCGATACGCCGCGCCGTCGTGTGAACGACACGTAGGATCGCGCGGCCATGTCCGAGCGGAAGCCGCTGCTGCGCGATCCGGAGTTCCTCAAGTACTGGTCGTCGCAGACGATCTACGGGTTCGGCCTGCCGATCGCGGGTCTCGCGATACCGATCCTCGCGGTCTCGTCGCTCCATGCGGGATC
>DASWDY010000069.1:0-9797 GCA_036395035.1 Candidatus Limnocylindria bacterium | reverse complement strand
CGACGTGCTCCGCACGGTCGAGTGGCCGACGCTCCTGTTCTTCGTCGGCCTCTTCATCGTCGTCGGCGCGGTCGTGAAGGCGGGGATCATCGGCGACCTCGCCAACGCCGCGCTCACGCTCACCGGCGGGCGGACCGACGTCGCGGCGCTGCTCGTGCTCTGGATGAGCGCGTTCCTGTCGGCGATCGTCGACAACATCCCCTACACGCTCACGATGATCCCGCTCATCGAGTCCCTCGGGCAGAGCGTCCACATCGAGCCGCTCATCTGGGCGCTCGTCTTCGGAGCGAACTTCGGCGGCAACGCGACCGTGGTGGGCGCGTCCGCGAACGTCGTCGTCGCGAGCATGAGCGAGTCCCGCGGTCACCCGATCAGCTTCGTGACGTATCTGCGGTACGGCGTGCCCGCGACCCTGCTCACGATGGTCGTCGCGACGATCGACATCTGGATCCGCTACCTGGTGCTCTCCTGAACCGGTGAGGGACGGGATCGGATGACCGCGCTGACAGACCCCGACGTCCTGAACGTCGCCGACCTGCGGAGGCTCGCCGCCCGTCGTCTCCCGCGCGTCGTGTTCGATTACATCGACGGCGGCGCTGAGGACGAGGTCACGCTGCGCGCGAACACGCGCATCTTCGACGAGGTCGCACTGCGGCCGCGAGGGGCCGTCGCGATCGCGGAGTGCGATCTCGGGACGACCGTGCTCGGAACACGGCTGGCGCTGCCGTTCATCCTGGCGCCGGTCGGGAGCACGCGCCTCTTCTGGCCGCGCGGCGAGGTCGTCGCGGCTCGCGCCGCGGACAGCGCGGGTACGGCGTACACGCTGTCGACCCTTGCCGGCTCGGGCATCGAGGAGGTACGCGAGGCCTCGCGCGGGCCCCTCTGGTATCAGCTGTACCTCGTCGGCGGGCGCGATGTCGCGAGGCAGGCGATCGCGCGGGCTCGCGCCGCCGGATACTCGGCGCTGCTCATCACGATCGACACGGCCGTCGCGGGCCTGCGTGAGCGCGACCTGCGGAACGGCATCAAGGAGCTGCTCGGGGGCGGTCCCCTGCAGAAGCTGCGATCCTCCTCCCAGTTCCTCGTGCGCCCGCAGTGGCTCTACAGGTTCCTGCGGGACGGCGGCCTGATGCGGTTCCCGAACGTCGTGCTCGCGGACGGTCCCATGCGGTACGTGGACGTCGGACCCGCGCTCGAGCGGTCCGTCGTCAGCTGGGAGGACCTCGGATGGATCCGCGAGATGTGGGATGGTCCGATCGTCGTGAAGGGCGTCCTCGCCGCCGAGGACGCGCGCCGGGCGATCGCGGTCGGTGCCGACGCCATCGTCGTCTCGAACCACGGCGGCCGCCAGCTCGACGGCGTCGCCGCCACGCTGCGCGTCCTGCCCGAGATCGTGGCCGCCGTGGACGGGCGCATCGAAGTGCTCATGGACAGCGGCATCCGCCGCGGCAGTGACGTGGTGAAGGCGCTCTGTCTCGGCGCGAAGGCGGTGCTCGTCGGCCGCGCCTATGCGTACGGGCTCGCCGCCGGGGGCGAGCGGGGTGTGGAGCGCGCGATCGACATCCTGCGCAGCGACATCGTCCGAACGCTCAAGCTGCTCGGCTGCGCCGCGACCGCCGATCTCGATCGCACCTTCGTCGATGTCCCCGGCGACTGGGGCACGGCCGGTGGGGCGCGCGCTCCCGTGGGATAGCCTTCGCCCGGATGCCTGAGAAGAAGACCGCGGCGCGCAAGCCCGCCGCGACGAAGAAGACGGTCGCGAACAAGACCACGACCGCGAAGACGAGCACGGCCGCGAAGAGCACCGCGCCCATGGGCGCGACGAAGTCGGCGGCACGACCGCCCGCACCCGCTCCCGAGCCGCCCGCCACGGGTGAGGTCTGTCCTCGGTGCGGCACGTCGAAGTTCGGACCCGAGCAGCGCATCCGCGCCGAGGGCAATAGGACGGTGCGCTACACGATCCTCGTCTGCGAGCGCGGCCACACGTTCGCGAAGCCTGCGCGCAGGGGAGCCTGATCCAGCCAGCGCCGCCCCTCTGGAAGGACCCCGACTTCGTCAAGCTGTGGACGGGTCAGACCGTGTCCAAGCTGGGCTCGGTCGTCACTCGCACGGCGCTCCCGCTGGTCGCGCTCCTCGTCCTCGGCGCGGGACCCCGCGAGATGGCCTACCTCGTCGTGTCGGCGAGCCTGGCGGTGCTCCTCGTCGGATCGGTCGCCGGCGCGTGGATCGATCGCCTGCGTCGCCGGCCGATCCTCATCGCCACGGACGTGGCCCGCGCCGCGCTCCTCTTCTCGATCCCGATCGCGCAGGCGCTCGGAGCGCTGCGGATCGAGCAGCTCTACGCCGTGGCCTTCCTCGAGGCGTGCCTCGCCACCGTGTTCTCTTCCGCGTATCCGGCCTATGTGCCATCGCTCATCGGCCTCGAACGCGTCGTCGAAGGCAACAGCAAGCTCGCGCTGAGCGCCTCGATCGCCGAGGTCGGCGGACCCGGTCTCGCCGGGGCTCTCGTGCAGATCATCAGCGCGCCGTTCGCGATGCTCGTCGATGCGTGGTCGTTCATGGTCTCGGCGCTCTCGCTCGCGCTGATCCGCGCGCCCGAACCGTCACGACCGGAACGCACCGAGACCACGCGGATCTTCCAGGAGGTCATCGAGGGCCTGCGCGTCGTTCGGCGGCACCCGATCGTGTTCCCGCTCGCCACGAGATCGATCGTCGCTCATGTGTTCGGCTCGTTCTACGGCGTCCTCTACTCGCTCTATCTGCTGAACGACCTGCACCTCGATCCGTTCCTGCTCGGCATCGTGATCTCCGCAGGCGGGGTGGGCTCGATCGTCGGATCGGTCTTCGCATCGCGCGTGGTGGACCGGCTCGGCATCGGCCGGACGATCATCTGGATGGCGATCGGCGCGTCCGCCCTGGGGATCCTCACTCCGCTCGCGCAGGGACCGATCGCGCTCGCGACGCTGATGGTGTTCCTGCCGCAGCTGATCGGCGACGGCTTACAGACGATCGAAGGTGTCGGGGAGATCTCGCTCGTGCAGGGTCTCGTCCCGGATCGGGTCCTCGGTCGCACGAATGCCACGCTCGAGGTCATCTCGCATGGCATCGGCTTCCCCGCCGGCGCCCTCCTCGCCGCCGTCATCGCGGAGCAGATCGGCGTGCGCGGCGCCATCGCCATCGGCTGGGCCGGGATGGCCGCCTCGATCGCCCTGCTCGTCTTCTCGCCGCTGCCGCGGGTCAGAACGGCGGCATCGTGGCGCGCTCTCGACGCAGCCGAGGCGGCAGCGGGCACCGAATGAAAGGTCCGCCGCCGGTAGGACGTACGTAAGAAGGAATGACGCGGTGACGACGGCCAGGGTCGCGGGGCTGCTGTACCTGCTCACGGGCCTCGCTGCGGTCTTTGGCCTTCAGTACGTGCCGCGCACCCTGATCGTGACTGGGGATGCCGCTGCGACAGCCGACCACGTGCGGAGCGCCGAGCTGCTGTTCCGGCTCGGGATCGCGAGCGAGTTGATCAGCGCGACCGGTTTCATCTTCCTGGCGCTCGCCCTCTATCGCCTTTTCGAGAGCGTCGACCGCGGACAGGCATCGCTGATGGTGGTCCTCGTCCTGGTCTCGGTCCCGATCTCGTTCCTCGCGGTGGTGAGCGAGCTGGGGGCTCTGACGGTGCTCAGCGGTGCCGACTTCTTGTCGGTGCTCGGAGGGCCGCAGCGGGAGGCGCTCGCGCTGGTGTTCGTGCGCACGCATGGCCAGACCCTTCTCGTCAACGAGATCTTTTGGGGGCTCTGGCTCGTGCCGCTCGGCGTCCTCGTGATGAGATCGGGCTTCGCGCCCCGCGTGATCGGTGCGCTGCTGATCCTCGCAGGTGCGGCCTACATCGTCATCACGTCCGTCTCGATCCTCTTGCCGGACTTCGCAACGGTCGTGTCGACCATCGCGGCCCTTCCCCAGGCTGCTGGGGAAGTATCGATGATCGTCTGGCTTTTGACCACGCGGGCCGGCGCGAACGCACCGGCGAGCTCCGCGACGATCCGCGCTCGTGCCTGATCGCGAGATGTCGCCGCGGCCTGCATCGCGCGTAGCCGCGCCACCTCACTCGCTCCGATCCCACTCGCTCGGACCGGTTTGGTAGCCGTACGCGCTCAGGCCGACTCCGGGGAAGCGCACGAGGATCTCGCCGTGCGAGCCGTCGGGATCCTCGAGCCACGCCTCGAGGTGCACGTTCGGGAAGGACGCCACGTCGCTGACGACAGCGGTCTGACGGCGGAGAACGAGCAAGCGCGTGCCGTCGCGTGACGGTCGCACGCCCTCCTCGACGTATCCCATCTCGTGCGGCAGCGCGCGGATCGACCCGGTCGCAGCGTCCCAGACGCTCACGCGGCGATCCCCGACGCCTCGTCCGGCAGCGGCTTCCGCCGGCTCCCACCGGCCGGCCGGACCGCTCACGAACCAGAGCGATCGCCCGTCGGCGGACCAGGCTGGCGCGAACGCGGCCACGTCCGGACCGGTGATGTCGCGAGCGCCGATCTCCGGCGACCACAGGCGCAGCGTCTTCGTGTCCCAGACCATGCCGCCCATCCCGCTGATGAACGCGAGCGTGTGCGGGGCAGCCCAGGCCGTCGTGCCGTGGAGCAGCGTCCTCCCGAGGTCGGTGCGCTGGCCGCTCTGCACGTCGATGACGACGAGGGGCCGGCCGTCCATGTCGATCGATCCGCTGTACGTGCCGATCTCCCAGAGCGCGACATAGCGACCGTCAGGGGACCAGCCGGACCAGTAGAAGCCGTCCCCGGGCGCGCGATAGATGACCCGTTCGACGCCCTGCTCGCGGACGGCGAGCTCCTTCGCGATCAGATACGTGCCGCCGAGTCCGATCGGGCTGAGACGCTCGACCGCGATGAGCCCTCCTGCTGGCGAGCGATGTTCGGTCTCCCCCGGAGGCCGCCGGGAACGCGACGACCGCCGCCGTACGACCCTCGTACCACCATGTCCCACCGAGCCGCATGACGAGCGAGCCTGCCGCGGGTACGGCGCTGATGCCGACGGGCGCGACGCCGTTGCCCGGGCCGACCACCGGAGGCCTGAGGATCACCTTGGCAGGTGACGGGCTCGGCGCGGGCGTCGAGGGAGAGACCCAGATCCGAGTGGCACGCGGGAGCGCGTCGCGCGGGCTGTACAGGACCATCCCGACCTCACGACCTGGCGCGAGGTCGGCGCGGCCCGCCGGCAACTGGCCCCCACCCACGAGGTTCACGATCTCGACATGCGCGGAGAGCTTCACGCGCCGTTCGATCGGGGCGTCGTATCGGAGGATCCCGATCAGCATCTGGTCGCCGTCGACCGAGATGACGACGCCGTCGAGCCGCCCGATGTTCGCGTACACGTAGCGGGCGACGAACGCGCTCGGTCCCTGCGTCCCATTGACGTCCAGCCGGTCGCCGATCTCGATCGCGCTCGCCGGGACCGACGTCTCCTTCCACACGTCGATGACCGAGCTCAGGTCCACCTCGGTCTCCTTGCCCACCGACTCCAGGACCACGCTCGTCGGGGTCCGGCGAATGACGACCCCGCTCGTGAAAGAGGGGCCGGGCCGGTAGCTCGGTGTCGGAGACGGCGTCGGCGACGCTGCGGCGGCGATCCCTTCTGCCGCGCCGACCGGCGCGGTGTCCGCGGATGCCGGCGGGACCCGGCCGCATCCGAGGACGGACACGAAGGCAGCGAGCATGACGACAAGAGGCAGCGCGCCGCGCACGAGCGGATCATCGCGGCATCACGTCCCCGCGTCGTCTGACTTCGAAGGTGCTAACTCGTACGCGCCGTGGCGGCTGCGCCTCTAAACACGCAGGCCGTCGGGCGCCATTGTTCTGTGGATGCCCCCGCCGACGCGCGAGCAGTGGGAACGCCTCTACCGCGAGGAGTTCCCGCGGATCTACCGGGCGCTCATCATGGTGCTGCGCGACCGAGAACGGGCGCTCGACGCACTACAGGACGCTTTCACCGAAGGGCTCCGCCGGCCCCCGCGCGACGACGAGAACCTGACCGGCTGGCTGTTCCGCGTCGCGCTGCGAGGAGGGCGCCGCGGGCTACGCCGCGCGGCGTCCGGTGCGGCGCGCGCCATCGTCGGATCGCACATGCGTGACGAGCTTGCCGAGGCGCTCGACCGCGCGGAGGTCGGACGGCTGATGGGAATGCTGACAGCGCGTCAGCGGGCGATGGTCATCGCCGAGTACTACCTCGACCTCGATCAGGAAGAGATCGCGCGGATCTTGGGTGTCCAGCGCGGCACCGTCGCCGCCACGCTCGCGCAGGCCCGCGCCCGCATGCGCACAGGAGGACAAGATGTTTGAGGGCAGCTTCCGCCAGGTCCTGCGTCGCGAGGTCGACGCCATTCCTCTTCCGGCCGAGGACGAGTGGGTCCCCCGCGTCGCCTCGGGCGGCTTCGGAGCGTTCGCGCTGGTCGCCGGCGCGACCGCCGTCGCACTGCTGCTGGGTGTCGTGACGCTGAGCGGTGCACGCATACCACAGAGCCCGGCTGCCGAGGAGCCAGCTCGGGTGACGCCGCCGGCACGTCCGACGGTCATCGACGGTCGAAAGATCTCGCCGGTCCCGAACCTTTATCGCGATCTGCAGTTCAACTACAACCTCGTGCTCCCCGCGTGGTTCCATGAGTCGCAGGCAGTGGCCGGCCTCCCATCGGAGCCGACGCTCCTCGAGCGGAAGATCTTCACGGCCCGCAGCGATGCGGATGAAGCGCGTTTCGGGCAGTTCCGCCCATGGGACCTCTTCGTCGAGGTCTACCGGCGCGAAGGACGCTCATTGGAAGAGTGGGCGGGCGCGCTCGGGTGCGACCGATCCGGTCCGGTCGGAGCGGGCACCTGCGCGCTGACGTCGACGCGGATCAGAGGTGCGACCGCGGTCATTGGAACACGCACGGCGCCGCTTGCCGGAAAGATCTACATCATCGATCGTGGCGACCAGGTGCTCGTCCTCCTTTATCGCATCGGCGACGAGTCGAACCGTCCCCCCGACGTGACCGAAGCGACGCTGGAGGAGATCATCCGCTCGCTCGGACTGGTGTAGCGACATGTCGTCAGCACCGGCTCGTTCCAGAGACCCACGGGCTGCGATATGGGATGCACGGCGGACTGCCGATGTCTGCCTGTCGATAGTGGTGCCGCGCGCTGACCCACTGCCACCGCCCGTCGCGGAGGTCGAGGAGCAGGTCGATGGCCACGGTCCGGTCGGGCTCTATCCATTCGGAGCGGACGAAGAAGAACAGTCCGAACGATCCCTCGCTGCCCTCCGCCTGGAGCGTCGGGTCAACAGTGACGGTGAGATCCCCGGCCGCGAAGCGATCCCGTAGGGCCTGAACGAACAGGGGAACGGAGCGGCTCAGGCCGCCGCCGCCCGAATTCGGGAGGTTGACGCCCGGGGAGACGCCCAGATGGCAGTCAGGCATCAGCCGTCCGACCGCATCCGCGTCTCGCGCTGCGAACGCCTTGGCCAGCGCAGCCGCGAGCTCGCTCGCCGCCTGGCGACGGGCCTCCACAAGCGGGGTCGCCGTAGGCGTCGGGAATGGCAGGCGCGCGACCGTTCCGAAGGTCGCCGCGATGTCCTCGAGCTGATGCTGCGGTGGGAACGACCACATCGTCGGGGTGATCACGTAGATCCGGTCGTCGGCGCGGATCACGACCACCTCCGTCTCGGCGGTGGCCCTGTCCGCGACCAGCTTGACCGCATCGCGATCGCCGATGGTCAGCGGCTCGATCTTGCGGTGCATGCTGAGCAGCAGCCCTCCCGGCACGCGTGGGGTGTTGGCCCACTCGCTCGCCGACAGGCCGGCGACATTGCGATACGCCTCGACAAAGAGCAGCGCGGCCGTCGCGGGGGACGGGATGTCGCCGAGATCGCGCAGGCACTCCTCGCGCTCCTCGTCTTGCGTCAGCGACGTGTAGGTGTCTCGGCCGAGGATCTCCGCCTGCGCGAAGAAGATGGCGGGCGTCAGCCGTCTGTAGGTGTCCGGAAGGCTGATGCGATAGCCGAGGATCGGGTTCTCGTATGTGATGAGCGAGCTCGCCGACGCGCCCGGCGCGCTCGGGCTTGCGACCGGCGGCCTGGACGTGACCGCGATCGGCGCTTCGGATGCGGCAGAGGTCGGCGACGGCGACGCCGCGGCGTTGCGGCGGACATCCGCCAGGGTGGACCCGATGAGCACGGCGACGAGGACCAGGGCGACACCGGTGGCCAAGGCGCCGGCGATCCGAAGCGGGCGCCGCTGCGGCCGCATGCGCTCGAACGCTCCCGCGCGGTAATGGGCGTAGGAGCCGACCGCGGTCGAGCGCAGGTCACGCTGGAGCCGGGCGCCGAACTCGTCCTCGGTCTTCTCTAGCGACTGGTCGTCCACTCCCGCCCCCTCCCCTGTTCCATGTCGCGGCGTAGCCGCTGCAGCGCCTGCGTCACCGTGGACGTGGCCGTGCTCACGCCGACCCCGAACTGGTCCGCGATCTCCCGGTAGCTCATGTCCAGCCAGTAGCGTGCGATGACCATCTCGCGCTGGCGCTGCCCGAGGTGGCCGAGCATCTCGACGGTCGCCAAACGGTCCACGCCCGGGGCCGGCGCGCTCCCGCGGAGATCTCGCAGCGAGCGCTCGAGGCGCCGCCGCCACTGACCCCTACGGAGCGCGCGCAAACCGACGACGTACAGCCAGCCGTCGACGCGTTCGACGCGCTCGCGCTGGCCCGGCTTGAGCGCCGCCACGAGCGCGTCCTGGAGCGCGTCCTCGGCGAGCTCGCGCGAGCCGCAGGCCGCCATGAGGCCGCGCAGGACATTGGCGTAGCAGCGTTCAAGCTCTGCCTCCCACGGGTCGGTCAAGAGCGGTTCACGTCTCACCTTCCTAGTGTCGCGGCGACGTCGTTTTGCTGAGTCTGTCGTGGCCTCCTGTGAGCCGCGATCTCCCGTCGCGAGGCGTAAGACTTACCGCCCGCAACTCGGTCGCGCGGGGCTGGTCGGGGGCCTCTCGGCCCTTCGCGACAGCCGGCCCCGCGCGTACGTTCAAAAGAGTGATGGTCCTCGTGCAGCGCGCGCTCGCCATCGGCGGCGTGCTGCTCTTCGTGATCGCGAGCGGGTGCGGCCGACCGGCGGATGACCGGGGGTCCGTCGCGACCCCGATGCCGACGGGCGAGCCGCCGGCTACGAACAACCTGCGGCGACGACGGCCGGCGAGCCGTCCGACCGCGCCTGGTAGGTCAGCGTCCCATCCACGGAGACCATCGCGGAGAGGTTGCCTCGCTGCACCTTCGCGGTATTGGCCGGCGGCTCGTCCGCGGCCGGAGCGGCTTGCTTCGCACCGAAGACGACAGCTCCGCCGCCGATGGCAGCCACGGCAACGAGGACGGCGCCTCCGCCGAGCACCCACGTCTTCCGCTTCATTGGCCCCCCGAGACGCCTGCATCTCCCGCGAGACCGCGACACTTCTGCATCGCGGCGTGGAGCGGCGCCCGACGCGTCCGGGTCCGGGAACTCCCGGACGCCATTGGCGCGCATGCACTCGGCGAACTTCACGGCCTGATCGCGATCGGTGGCGTTGTTGGCGCCGCCGCCCTGCCGGTGCCGGTCGGGGCAACGCTGTTCGAACAACCCGCGCTGATCAGGGCGACCATTGGCGAGGGCGGCCAGCGGCCGGAGCACTCTACGCGTGTTTTTGCCCCGCGCGTGGTGATCGCGTCGAGACCAGGTCTCGCCGAGCGTGCTGGTCACTGCTGCATCCGTGGATCCTGCGTGGGGTCGGCATACATGGGAGG
>DASWDY010000068.1:0-9349 GCA_036395035.1 Candidatus Limnocylindria bacterium | reverse complement strand
GTCTTCGACAAGACCGGAACGCTGACGGCGGGCAAGCCGCACGTCACCGACGTGGTCGCGGTCGCGCCCACGACCGGGGAGGAGCTCCTGCGTCTCGAGGCCGGCGCGGAGGCGCGCTCGGGCCATCCGCTCTCGGAGGCGATCCTCGCTGAGGCGAAGCGCCAGGGGGTCAGGGTCCCGAGCGCGATCGAGCGCTTCGAAGCGCTCGGTGGTCGCGGCGTCCGCGCACGCGTCGACGGGCACGAGGTGCTCGTCGGTACGCGACGGCTCATGGACGAGGAGCGCATCGACATCGCGCCCCTCGCGTCGGAGGTCGAGCGCCTCCTCGCAGCGGGGAAGACGCTCACCATCGCCGCGATCGACGGGCGCGCCGCGGGCGTCATCGCGGTGCAGGACACGCCGCGGGCGACCGCGCGCGCGGCCGTCGCGGCATTGCGCGCGATCGGGATCGAGGTCGCCATGCTCACCGGCGACAACCGCCAGACCGCGGACGCGATCGCGCGCGATCTCGGCATCGACCGCGTGCTGGCAGAGGTCCTGCCGGAGCACAAGGCCGACGAGGTGAAGCGCCTGCAGGCCGAGGGCCGCTTCGTCGCGATGGTGGGCGACGGCATCAACGACGCGCCTGCGCTCGCCCAGGCGGATCTCGGGATCGCGATCGGCGCCGGGACGGACGTCGCGGTCGAGACGGGCGACATCGTGCTCATGCGCAGCGACCCCGGCGACGTCCTCGCCGCGATCCGACTGTCCAAGGCGACGGTGCGGAAGATGAAGCAGAACCTCTTCTGGGCCGCGATCTACAACCTCGTGGCCATCCCGATCGCGGCGGGTGCGCTCTATCCCTCGATCGGGCTGCTGCTCCGTCCCGAGGTCGGAGCGCTCGCGATGTCCGCGTCATCCATCACGGTCGTGACGAACGCCCTGCTTCTGAGGCGCGAAAAGGCCTGATCCGGATGCGGCGGCCTTCGGCCTGCCAGCAGCAGGGTCCCGGAGGATCCGTCCCACCGCCGGAACACGGAGAAGGCCACTAGCGACCGACCTCAGGACGCTCGGAGCGTGACGCGGAACGTGCTGCCGCGGCCGGGTGCGCTCTCGACCGTCACGTCCCCGCCGTGCGCAAGCGCCAGCTCGCGGGCGATCGTGAGGCCGATCCCGCTGCCGGGCACCCCGGCCGCGCCGGGGGCACGCCAGAAGCGCTCGAACGCGTGCGCCGACTCTTCCGCGCTCATTCCGACCCCGGTGTCCTCGATCTCGATGATCGCGCCGCGGTCCCCGTCCCGCGTCGAGACGTGCACGCGGCCGCCGGTGGGCGTGAACTTCAGCGCGTTCGAGACAAGGTTGCGCGCGATCTGCGCGACGCGATCCTCATCCGCGACCGCACTGGCCTGCGCGAGCTCGAGCTCGAGCCGCACGTCCTTCGCCTTGAACGCGTCCGCGAGCTCCGCCGCGACGTCGCGAACGACGTTCGCGAGGTCGACGGGCCGCCGGTCCAGGGCGAAGCCGGCGCCTTCCGCGCGCGCGAGCGCTTCCAGGTCAGCGACCAGCCGGCCGAGGCGCGCTGCCTCATCGTGCAGCGTGGCGAGGGTCGGCGGATCCGGTGACAGCACGCCGTCGCGAAGCGCCTCGAGGTGGCCTTGGATCGACGCGAGCGGCGTCCGCAGCTCGTGAGCGACGTCGGCGACGACCCGCCTGCGCAGCTCGTCCTCGCGCTCGAGCGATGCGGCCATCTCGTTGAACGACCGGCCGAGGTCGCCGAGCTCGTCGGCCGGCAGCTCGCGCACGCGCGCTCCGCGCTCGCCCTGCCGCAGGCTCTCCGTCGCGCTCACGAGCGCGGCCACCGGACGCGCGATCCGCCGCGCGACCACGACACCGACCACGAGCGCCGCGAGCGCGGCGATCGCCGCGGCCGTCCACTGTGCCCTCGCGAGCGCGTCGCGGACGTCCTGTTCGGCGGGGAGGTCCGCCGCGGGGAATGCGAGCACCGCCGTCCCGACGCTGCGCCCCGCGACGACGATCGGTTCCCGCCGTTCCGGGCCGAGCGACATCGGCGCGCTGCCGTGCATCTGGCGCATGACGTCGGCCATCGACGTGGACGTGTCCGCGGGGACCGCCGCGGACAAGACCGTCGTGCCCCGGTCGTCGTACACGGCGAGCGTCGCGCCGGCCGTGGTCGCGAGCTGCCGCGCCGGCTCGAGGTCCGCGGCGTCCCACCCTCGGCGGCGCTCGTACGCGGTCGCGAGGCTCGCGACGATCTGCGCGGCACGGTCGTCCTGCTGCTTTCGCGAGTAGCGGTCGAACTCGATCCGGAGCGAGGCTCCACCGATCGCGCCCGCGAGGATCACCGCCAGCAGCGCGACCCCGACGCTCCCCAGCACGATCCGACCGCCGAGCCGGCCGAGGCTAGGCATCCGGGTGGCCGCCGAACCGGTACCCGACGCCCGTCACTGTCTCGATGAGGCGCGGCGCCTGGGGATCCGCCTCGATCTTGCGACGGAGGTTCTTCACGTGCGCGTCGACCGTGCGCTCGTAGCCCTCGTACTCGTAGCCCTGCACGCGGTTGATGAGCTCGGCGCGCGTGAACGCGCGCCCCGGGTGCTCCGCCAGAGCGAGGAGCAGGCCCCATTCCGTGGGTGTGAGCGGCACGGGTTTCGAGCGGCGTGATACCTCGTGGCGATCGATGTCGATGACCAGTGCGCCTCCGTCGAACCGCAGCTGTCGCTGGTCCGCCGCGGCCGGCTCGCGCGTAGCGCGACGAAGGATCGCGCGCACGCGAAGGGTCAGCTCGCGCGGGCTGAACGGCTTCGTGACGTAGTCGTCCGCGCCCAGGCCGAGCCCGGCGAGGCGGTCCTCCTCGCCGGCGCGCGCCGAGAGGATCAGCACGGGCGTGTCGCCTGCGGTCCGTATCTCGCGCAGCACGGTCTCGCCGGGGACGTCCGGCAGGCCGAGGTCCAGCACCACGAGCGCGGGAGCCGCCGAGCCGAACAGCTCGAGCGCCGCGGCGCCCGTACCCGCCGTGAGCACGGCAAAGCCCTCGCCCTCGAGGTACCGGCGGACGAGGTCGCGGATCTGCTGGTGGTCGTCGACGACGAGGACGGGCCCGCGCACGGGCCCATTCTCGTCGCGGTCGATCACGTCACTGGACCGTGACGGAGATCCGCATCCCGGACTCGGCGTGCCCGGGGACGCTGCAGTAGCCGGCGTACCGGCCTGCGGGAAGGTCGCGCAGCCCGACGGTCGTGGTCCGGCCGGCGGCAGCGACCACGTGGATGCCGAGGCCCGGGACCGTGATGTCGTGGAGGACCGCGCCCTGGTTCGCGAGCGTGAGGTTGGCCTCGCGCGCGGCGAGCGTGATCTCCGCCGGCGAGAGCTTGAACTCGGTGGCCGTGACGCTCACGGTCGGCGCGCCGGTGATCGGCGTCGTGACGCCGCGCGACGCGTCACCGAAGGACGACATGTGGTCCTGGCCCATCATCCCCGGACCCATGGCCCCACCCATCATGCCGCTGCCCATCATCCGGCCGCCCATCATCGCCGGACCCATGACGATCCCGGCCGTGCCGATGGTCCAGCCCTGACCCGCCACCGAGCTCACGACGGTGAGCAGGAGGAGCGTGGCGGCCGAGGCGAGCGCGACGATGCCGGCGATCCGCTGCGCGCTCATCACGCGCCTCCGATCGCGGCCTTGCGTGCCTTGTACTCATCGACGTCGACCTCGCCGCGCGCGAGCCGCTCCTCGAGGGTCGCGAGCGCGGATGACCGCGGCGTCTGCCGCTGCGCGGCTTGGCCGCTGATCGTGAGGACCAGCCACACCGTCCCGGCGACGAGCAGCACCCAGAAGAGGATCATGAAGACCGGCCCGAGGAACCCCCCGGCGCCCCAGCCCATCATGTCGGATCCCATCATGTCGAAGACCTCCTGTTCGTTCTGCGGCGATGGTCGCGGCGCGCCGTATGAGCCTGATGCCCTCTCGGTGAAGGATCGATGAAGATGGGATCGAGTTGGTCGTCGTCCTGGTCGGCCTCGTGCTCGTCGGCGCCGCCGCCGACCGGAAGGGGTCATCCGACCTTCGCGCGATGGCGAATGAACTTGCGCTTGCGCGATGCGGCACCCTATGACCTCGTCGCCATCCCCATCGCCGCCGGCGCGCTGTACCCGTCGATCGGCCTGCTGCTCCGCCCCGAGTTCGGGGCGCTCGCCATGAGCGCGAGCTCGATCACCGTGGTGAGCAATGCGCTGCTGCTCCGGCGCACCGAGCGCGAACTGTGAGCGTTACGCGGAACGTGCGCCTCTTCGTGCTCGTCGTCCTGGTCGCGATCGCGTGTGCTCCGGTCGCGGTAGCTCCCATCGACGCGCCGGCCGCCACCGCCCGGCCCGCTGACGAGAGCGCGCTCCCGCTCGCCGAGCCGGCGAGCGCGCGGGCGGTCCCGATCCCGCTGGCGGAGCCGCGCGGCGGCGCGCTCACCGATCCAGAGGTCGTGCGCACCGAGGCATACGTGCGGCTCGCCGCGACGCTCGCGCGGGATCCCAGCCCGTCGGTCTTCAGCGGCCGCCTCGCGAACTGGCCGATCATCGGCCGGATCACCTCGCCCTTCGGCCCGCGCTGGGGAGGGTTCCACAACGGCCTCGACATCGCGGGCGCGATGAACACGCCGGTCCGTGCAGCGGCGGCCGGTCAGGTCGTGGTCGCGGGCAAGCCATCCCTCGCCTACGGCGACACCGCGACGATCGTGATCGTGGCTCACGGCGGCGAGCTCGCGACGGTGTACGTCCATCTCAGCGACGAGCGGCCGCCGATCGTCCGGGTCGGCCAGCACGTCGCCGCCGGCGAGGTCATCGCCTACACCGGATCGACCGGCTGGTCGACCGGCCCGCACGTGCACTTCATGACGGTCATCAGCGGGCGCGCGGTCGACCCCCTCCAGTACCTGCCCTGAGCCTGCCGATCACGCGGCCGATGCGGTGCTGCGCGCATGCCGGCGTCGCCGCCACAGCCACACGCCCGCTGTCTGCGCCGCGAGCACCGCGATGACGGTGATCGCGAGCAGCATCGTGAAGGGGGACGTCGTCCGCAGGAACGCGCCGTAGAAGAAGGCATGGGCGATGACGAGGGCGAACAACGCGTAGTTCAGGCGCTGGAGCCATTTCCATCGACCGGCCTTGAGCGTGCGTAGCGCGAGATCGCTCGAGATCGCGAGCAGACCGAGCACGATCAACGTCGCAGCGAGGCCGGTCCAGTTGCCGAGCCCGAAGCTGCTCAGGAGCGGACGCCCGTCCGGCGCGAGGAAATACCGCAGGACGCCGGCGAGCTCCCCGCCGCTGTGCAGCAGCGATCCGTAGATCACGTGGATGACGCTGAAGAGCGCCGTCCACATCCCGACGTCCCGGCGGAGATAGCTCGAGACCGGGTTCCGCCGGCGGAAGAGCAGGTTCGCCGGGCCGATGAGGAGCGTCACGCCGAGGAGCCCCGTCGCGACGTAGCCGGTGGCGACCGTGAAGCGCTGAGCGGACACGCGCGCCGCGCGATCGTCGTTCGACCGATCGGCGGTCGGGTCGGGGGTCCGGTCCGCGCCGTGGGTCCCGGGTGACGCTCGCTCGCCATGGCCCGGAGCTGGCGTCGCGCCGCCATGCGCGCCGGGCGACACCATTGCACCCCCGCCGTGGCCCGATGTCGTCTCCTGGGTCGCGCCGTGGCCGGCCCCCATGCCCGTCTCGCCACCCCGCGGCAGCGCGGATGCGCTGCCCATGTCCACCTGCGGATACGGCTGCGGGTCGAAGGTCGGGACCGTCATGAACAGGACGAGGAGCAAGCCCGCAGCGGCACCGACGGGCAGGTGAGAGCGCAGGAGACGACGGCCCCAGTCGCTGTGGGTGCCGCCGAGCGGGGTCCCTCTCACCTCTTGGCCGGCCGCAGCCCCGCGAGCGTCACCGCGACGAGCCGTCCGACGGCGGCGCGCGAGGGCAGATCTCGCGCCGCGGCGAGCGCGTCGATGCAGAACCGAGCGAGCTCATCGGGCGGCACGTCGTTCCTGGCCCTGCCCGCCTTCGCCGCCTCTTTGATGACGTCTCGCATGAGGTCGAGGAGCCGCTGCTCGACCCCCGCGACGTGCTCGCTCCGATGCACGAGCGCGGCGACGTCGCCGGAGCGGCGCTCGTGCGGATGTGCCGCACCTCCGTGGTGCTCGCGCGCGTGCTTCTCCGCGTCGCGATGCCCCGAATGCTTCGCGCCGGGGCGATGCCCGCGGAAGCGCTCGTACGTGCCGACCGCGTAGGCGTCGAGGACGGCCTCGAGCCGCTCGCCCGGATCCGTCGATCGATCCCGCGCCTCGGCGAGCGCTCCGAGGTGATGCGTGACGTGCTGCTCGTGCCAGGCGCCCAGGATCGCGTCGACGTCGGGGAAGTACTTGTACAGGGTGGCGCGGCCGATGCCGGTCGCTTCCGCGATCTCCGACATGGTCACGGACGCGGGCCCGCGCTCGGCGGCGAGCGCGACCGTCGCCTCGACGATGGCGTCGCGCACCTCGTGGCGATGCGTCTCGATCGTGTCGGTCCACAGCTTGGGCACGCGAGCGGAAGTATACAGAACGACGGGTACGCGACAGACTGTGCAGCAAACGCCTGCGGCCGGGTCGCTGACCGCGCGTCCCGTTCCGGCGCCACCGGAGCAGGGTGCCAGCCGAGCACTACGCACGACCGTCTCGGGCGGATGCACCCAACTCGTTGACATCCCGATGTCGGGCCGCGATCGATCGCCGAGCCGACGTCGCTCGCGCGCACATAGGGCATTGCGTCTGCGGCGTCATGGCGCCATGGACACGACCGCTCGCGACCGTCCGATCACCCGGTTCGCCCTCGCGGCGGCGCTCGCGGCCGCCGGAGCGATCCACCTCGCGCTCGTCGGCGAGCACCTCGAGGAGTCGGTGCTGCTCGGGCGCGGCTTCGTCGTCGTGGGTCTGGCGCAGATCGCGCTCGGCGCGATCGTGCTCCTGCGCCCGCGGATCCCGGTCCGGTCGATCGTCGCACTGAACGTCGTCCTCATCGCGCTGTACGCACTGCACGTGACGATCGGCCTGCCACTCCCCGACGCGGCGGAAGCCGCGGACGAGATGAAGGGCCTCCTCGGGCCGCGCGAAGAGGTCGAGCTGTCGGCGATCGTCACGAAGCTCGCCGAGCTCGTTGGCATCGTCCTCGCGGCCACCGCACGACGCGACCAGGCGGCCGGCACGACGCAGATGCGGCGTGCCGCATGACATCGAAGGGAGGACATGCGATGCGCAAGCTGGTCCTCGCGTTCGTCCTGGCACTGCCGCTCAGCGGAGCCATGAGCTCCGCGGCGGCGGCGCTCCCCGACGCAGCGTGCAACGACGGCACGATGAACGCCCACAGCAGCGTGCCCGGGACCACCGGCACCGGAGCGATGGTCCCCGCGCACGAAGCCATCCCCGAGTCGGAGGACGGGTCCTGCGGGCACGGCGACTGACGCGAACGCCGCGATGAGCTGAGGGACGGACGAGCGCGCGCCTACCATCGACGCCGGTGGAGGCCACGCTCGTACCGCCCTCTCGCGCCATGCAGATCGTGCGCGCCGTCACGATCGTGGGGATCGTCGGGCTCGTCCTCGTGCTCGCGCTCGGGTTCCGGCGCGATCCGCAGGACATCCGCACCGGCACGATCCACCAGCCCGCGCCCGCATTTGACCTCGAGCGCCTCGACGCGCCCGGACGCGTCCGTCTCGCGGACCTGAGCGGCAAGGTCGTGATCGTCAACTTCTTCGCGTCGTGGTGCATCCCCTGCAAGGAGGAGGCGCCCGCGCTCGTGCGCGTGTGGGAGCGTTACCGCACGTCCGGCGTCGTGTTCGTCGGGATCGTGTACCAGGACTCACCGCAGGCGGCGAAGGACTTCCACGAACGCCTCGGCCAGACGTGGCCCGCCGCGCTCGACGACAGCGGACGCACCGCCCTTGCCTTCGGCGTGTTCGGCGTGCCGGAGACGTACTTCATCGGCAAGGACGGGATCATCGAGGGACGGCACATCGGACCCATCGACGAGGCCACGCTCATCCGCGGGATCGAGGCCCTGCGGTCGAAGTGAGCGTGGCACGCATCCTCGCCATCGCTAGCGCCGCGCTCGTCGCCTGCGTCTCACCGGTGAGCGAGCCGAACAGGACCGCTGGGCTGACGATCGGATCGCCGACGGCCTCGCCGGCGCCGGCTGCGCCCGCGAGCGGATCCGCCGCCGTCGCGCCGTCCGCGACGGCGGCCGCGAAAGTGACGATGAAGGAGTTCCCCGTTCCCGCCGGATCGGGTCCGCACGATGTCGCGCCCGCCGCTGACGGCGGCGTGTGGTTCACCGCGCAGCGCAGCGGGCAGCTCGGCTGGCTCGATCCGAAGACCGGGCAGACGAAGATGATCCCGCTCGGCCCGGGGTCCGCGCCGCATGGGGTGATCGCCGATAACTTCGGCGTCGCGTGGATCACCGATGGCGGACAGAACGCGATCGTCAGCGTGGATCCGCGGGCCAATGACAAGGTGACCGTCTACAAGCTCCCCGGCGCGAACGTGAACCTCAACACCGCCGCCTTCGACCATGACGGCGTGCTCTGGTTCACGGGCCAGAGCGGCCATGTGGGCAGACTCGTGCGCTCGGATCAGCCCCCGGTACCGCAGGTCATCGCCGCGCCCGGCGGCGCAGGGCCGTACGGGATCACCGCGCAACCCGGCGGGAGCGTCTACTACGCGTCGCTCGCCGGCAGCCACATCGCGCGCGTGTCATTGAAGCCAGGGACCGGCGCGGCTTTCGGCGCCGAGCCCATCGACCCACCGACGAAGGGCCAGGGCGCGCGCCGGGTGTGGAGCGACTCGAAGGGCGCGATATGGGTGAGCGAATGGAACGCGGGCCAGGTCGCGCGCTACGACCCGGCGACCGGACAGTGGAAGGAATGGAAGCTCCCGGGCCCGCGGCCGCAGGCGTACGCCGTGTTCGTCGACGACCGCGACATCGTGTGGCTGTCCGAGTGGAGCGCGAGCGCGATCGTCCGGTTCGACCCCGCGACGGAGAAGTTCGACGTCTTCCCGCACGCACCGGGCGGCTCGGTCCGTCAGTTACATGGACGGCCGGGCGAGGTCTGGGGCGCGCTCTCGGCGCTCGACAAGCTGATCGTCCTGACCACACGCTAACGAGCATTTGACACCCCCACATACGGGGGCTGGAATGTTCATCAGTGGCAGCGATCGAACGCGCGTTCCCGTCCCCACGCGCGGGCTATTCGGGCATCCTCGAGTGGATCGCGACGGTCGATCACAAGAGGATCGGGATCCTGTACCTCGGGACGACGTTCTTCTTCTTCCTGACC
>DASWDY010000067.1:0-6412 GCA_036395035.1 Candidatus Limnocylindria bacterium | reverse complement strand
GAGCGATCGGATCGCGGCGGTCGCCCGCGGGCTGCGCGCGCTCGGGGGGCAGGCCACCGAGTACGCGGACGGCATCGCGATCGATCCGGCGCCGCTCCGCGGCGGCACCGTCGACGCCGCGGGCGACCACCGGATCGCGATGGCATTCGCGATCCTCGGCCTCGTCGTGCCGGGGGTGACGATCGACGGGGCCGAGACCGTGTCGAAGTCGTTCCCGGGGTTCTTCGAGATGGTCCGGGGGCTCGGCCACTGACGCGCTACCTGCGCGCGCTCCCCGCAGGCGTCGGCGAGGCGATCTGGATCGTCCTCACCATGCGCGTCGCGCTGTGGATGTTCGGGCTGTACGTCGCGAGCGAGCGCGTCATCCCCCACCCGTGCCACTTCGAGGAAGCGCGCAATGGCTGGACGGAGCTGCCGCTCCAGTACAAGGACGGCATCGCGTTCAAGCTCGTGGGCGTCTGGGAGCGCTGGGATGCGTGTTGGTACGCGCGCATCGGGACGTTCGGGTACGCGCGCGACGGCTCGACGGCGTTCTTCCCCCTCTTTCCCGCGCTCGAGCGGGTCGTCGCCCTCGGCGGTCCGCACGTGGTCATCGCGGGGATGCTCGTCAACCTCGTCGCGACGGTCCTCGCGCTCTGGGGCCTGTACCGCATCGTGCGGAGCGACCACGGCGACGTCGTCGCGCGGCGCGCGATGCTCCTTCTCGCGATCTTTCCCGCCGCGCTCTTCCTGCTCGCGCCGTTCTCCGAGGCCGTCTTCCTCGCGCTCGGCATCTGGACGATCGAACGCGCGCGGCGCGGCGACTGGACGACCGCCGCCGTGCTCGCGACGCTCGTCGGTCTGTCGCGCCCGGTCGGGGGGCTCATCGCGCTCCCGCTCGCATGGCTCGCCTGGCGTCAGCTGCGATCGAAGCCGATGGGTGCCGACGCCGTCTGGCCGGTCATCGCGACCCTCGCGGCGCCGGTGAGCGGCGTCGCCTACGCGCTCTACACGATCCGCGTCGTCGGTCGCTCGATGTTCGAGTCGCAGGCGCAGTGGAGCGGCTCCGCGTTCCATCCGCCCTGGGACCTCGTCGGTGCCACGATCGAGTTCATCGGACGGACGGGCGATCCGCTCCAGGTCCTGCAGCTCGTCATGCTGTTCCTGTTCGCCGGCCTCTTCGTGGTCGGGATCCGCCGCCTGCCCCTCGACCTGACGCTGTACGCCGCTCCGCTCCTGTACCTCGCGTGGGCGCGCATCCTGCCGACGCCGCTCACGTCGACCGCGCGCCAGCTGCTCGTGATCTTCCCCGCGTTCATCGTGCTCGCGCTGCTGCTCGAGGACCGGCGTACGCGGTGGTCCTACGCGATCCTGTCGCTCTTGCTCCTCGGCGCGCTGGCGAACGAATTCGTCATCGGCAACTTCATCGGCTGACGCCCGCCTGTGCGATCGCGAGCACCGCCGCGGCGTCGTTCGTGGCGGGCAGCGCACGGATCACCGTCTCGTCGAGGACCTCGCGATACGGCGCCAGGGCCTCCGGCACGTCGGCCGCGTCGCGCAGCGCGATCCCGACCGCGGCGGGGTCGACGCGCATCGCTTCGAAGCTGCGCGCGTATGCCGGGATGCGCGCATATCGGCCGGCCTCGGAGGCCAGACGCTCGCGCGCGTCCGCGCCGATCGCGACGCGGACATAGGACGCGACCACGACCGGGCCGAGTCGTCCGCTCCGCTGGGCTCCCTCCGCGATGCGCTCCCGCGCCCAGCTGATGCGCGCGGGCGTCACCCAGTTGAGGAGCACGACGTCGGCGACCTCACCGGCGAGGCGGCACATCAGCGGGCCGAGCGCCGCCACGGCGATGCGCGTCCCCGGGTCGAGCCGAGGCCGAAGGTCCGCGACGGCGGCGCGCACCGCAGCGACGGGATGCTCGGCGCGGCCGGAGCCGATGCCGATGATCGCCCGACGCGGGTCGATGCCGAGGCTCGCGACGGTGGCCGCGATCTCCGCCGCGGGACGCAGGTCGCACGGGATCACACCGACGCCCGTGGCGATCGCGTGCGTGGCGCGCTGCGCCGCGGCGACGACCGGGAGCCCGGGTCCACCCGCGCCGTCATTCGTCCAGAGCGACACGTAGCCGAGCCGCTCGACCTCGGGCGCAACGGCAGCGGCGACGTCGGGGCCGACCGCCGCCGCGATGCCGAACCCGACCGCGCCCGCCATCAGATCCCCCGCTCGACCTCGTCGAGCGCGGCGCGCACCTTCGCGAGCGCCTCCGTCAGGTGCTCGCGATCGCCCCTGAGGAGCGCCTCCGCGAGCTGCGGCGGCGTCGATGCGAGGCGCGTCGCGCCCTCGAAGCCCGGCCCCGCGAGGTGCGCGACGTCCGCCCCCGCGCGCGACAGCGCGAGCGCGAGCGCGAGCGGCGCTCCCGAGAGCATCGCGACGGCGCGGTCGTGGTAGTCGGCGGAGCACACCGTCACCTCGCCACCGAGCTCCCGCGCGATGTCACCGGCGATCGCCATGGCCTCCTGATCCGAGCGTGCGGTCGGGACGACGAGGAACGGACGGCCGCGAAAGATCCCCGGGTCCGCCGCGGCGAAGCCCGACGCGGTGCTGCCCGCCATCGGATGCAGGCCGACGATGCGCGCGTCCGACGGCGCGCGCTCGGCGTGCTCGGCGACCGCCTTCTTCAGCGACCCGACCTCCATGACGACCGCGTGATCGGCGCGCGGGATGACCGTCTCGAGCGTCGGCACGATCGCCGCGAGCGGCGTCGCGATGATGACCGCGTCCGCCGGGAGGACATCCTCGAGGCGGTCGGCGACGTCGAGGCCGCGCCCGCGTGCCGCGTCGCGCGTGTGCGCGTCGCTGTCGTATCCGCGCACGTCATGTTCCGCATCGAGCCCGAGCGCGATCGAGCCGCCGATGAGGCCCAGGCCGACGACGGCGACGCGCACTAGACGGACAGCTTCGAGGTCGCCGTCTCCCGGCCGATCGCCGCGGCGACCGCAGGAACGGTGCGCATCAGCGTGGCGAAGTTCTCGAACGTGAGCGACTGGAACCCGTCCTTCAGCGCGTGGTCCGGGCTCGGGTGGACCTCGATCATCAGCCCGTCGGCGCCCGCCGCGACCGCCGCGAGCGCGACCGGCGCCACGAGGTACCACTTCCCCGTCCCGTGCGAGGGATCGGCCATGACCGGCAGGTGCGACAGCCGCTTCAGGAGCGGGATCGCACTGACGTCGAAGGTGTTGCGCGTGTACTTCTCGAACGTCCGGATCCCACGCTCGCACAGGATCACGTTCGGGTTGCCCTTCGCCAGGATGTACTCGGCGGAGAGCAGGAACTCCTCGATCGTCGCGGACATACCGCGCTTCAGCATGACGGGCTTGCGCTGCTCGCCGACGGCATCGAGGAGCGAGAAGTTCTGCATGTTGCGCGTGCCGATCTGCAGGCAGTCGGCGAAGTGCGCGACGAGCTCGACGTCGGCAGGCGTGAGCACCTCCGTGACGACGGGCAGGCTCGCGGCGCGCGCCGCCTCGACGAGGATGCGCAGGCCAGACTCGCCGAGTCCGCGGAAGCTGTACGGCGATGTGCTCGGCTTGTAGGCGCCGCCGCGCAGCAGCGTCGCGCCCGCGTCGCGGACGGCGATCGCCGTCGCCGTCGTCTGCTCCTTCGTCTCGACCGAGCACGGCCCCGCGGCCACGGCGAGCGGCCGGCCCGCCCCGACCTCGACGCCGCCGACGCGCACGACGGTGTCCTGCGGGCGCACCTCGCGCGAGCTGAGCTTGAACGGCTTCGAGACGTAGACGATCTGCTCGACGCCCGGCATCGACTCGAGCTGCTCCTCGGCTTCGCGCGCGGCGACGCCGAACGTGCCGATCGCCGTCCGCTCGGCGCCGGGGAGCGGGACGGCGGTGAGGCCGAGCTCGGTGACGCGCGCGGTGACCGCGTCGATCTCCTCCCGCGTCGCGTCCGCCTTCATGACGACGAGCATCAGGGCAGCTCCACGGCCCACTGCGGCCGCAAGGCTCGCGCGCGATGGAGGAAGACGTGGCGGACGTCGCGCTGCGTGCGGTCGGTGTTCCAGTGGACGAGCACGCGGATGCATCGGTCGAGCGCGCCGGGGACGGGGATCTCGCGGCCGCAGATGAGCGGCACGTCCTGCCAGCCGATCTCGCGCGCGGCGAACGCGGGGAACTCGGCGTCGAGGTCCGCCGTCGTCGTGAACCAGACGCTCGCGACGTCGGCCGGGTCGAGCGCGTTCAGACGGACGATCTGAGCGAGGAGCTCGCGCGTCGCGGCGAGGATGGCGCCGCGCTCGTTCGCGTCCACGGTCGTCGCGCCGCGGATCCCGCGCACCGAGGTCATGCCGTGCCGGCCTCGCGCAGCGAGCGCACGAGATCCCGCAGGCCGCGTTCGCCACTGGTCGCGACGGCGTCGATCGCGGCGCTGCCGACGATGACGCCATCGGCGATGCCCCGCAGCGACCGCACATGGTCGGGGCGGCTGATGCCGAACCCGACCGCGACCGGCAGAGACGTGCGCGCTCGGACGCGCTCGACGAACGGGCGCACATCGTCCGAGAGCCCGGCGCGGGCGCCGGTGACGCCCGTGAGCGAGACGCAGTACACGAACCCGCGCGCCGCCGGGAGCAGCCGCGCGAGGCGGTCGTCCGGCGTCGTCGGCGCGTACAGGTCGATCCGAGCGACGCCCGCCGGCCTGAGGACGGTGTCGAGGTCCGCGCTCTCCTCGGCCGGGAGGTCCGGCACGATGACGCCCGCGATCCCGCTCCGCACGCACTCCGCGGCGAGCCGCTCGCGCCCGTAACGCAGGAACGGGTTGAGGTAGCCCATGAGCAGCACGGCCGCGTCGCGCTCGGCGACGAGCGCGGCGCCCTCGGCGATGCAGTCGTCGAGGCGGACGCCCGCGCGCAGCGCGGTCTCGCTCGCGCGCTGGATCGTCGTGCCGTCGGCCATCGGATCGCTGAAGGGGACGCCCAGCTCGATGACGTCGGCGCCGCCGTCGAGCGCCGCGCGCAGGAGACCGCTCGTCGCGGCGCGGTCGGGGAAGCCGACGGTGAGGTAGATCGCGATCGCCATCCGGCGCTCGTCGCGCGCTCGATCGAACGCACGCGCGATGCGGTCGATGCCGGTGAGTGATGCCACGGTCATCTCGGGGGGTCCTCGGGGGGCGGAGCCCCCCGGTACGCCATCACGGTATCGAGGTCCTTGTCGCCGCGGCCGGAGAGGCAGACGACGACGTCCAGGTCGGGTCCATGCTCGCGTGCGACGTACGCGAGGTCCGCGATCGCGTGCGCCGGCTCGAGCGCGGGGATGATCCCCTCGGTCCGGCACAGCAGTCGGAACCCCTCGAGCGCCTCGGCGTCCGTCCGCGCCACGTAGGCCGCGCGTCCGCTGTCGTGGAGCGCGGAGTGCTGCGGCCCGACGCCGGGGTAGTCGAGGCCCGCCGAGATCGAGTGCGTCTCGCGGATCTGGCCGCTGTCGTCCTGGAGGACGTATGTCTTCGTGCCGTGGAGCACGCCCACCGTGCCCCCCGTGATCGACGCGGCGTGATGCCCGGTCTCGATGCCCTCGCCGCCGGCCTCGACGCCACGCAGCGCGACCGCCGCATCGCCGAGGAACCCGGCGAACATGCCGATCGCGTTCGAGCCGCCGCCGACGCACGCGGTGACGACGTCGGGGAGGCGCCCGAGGAGGTCGAGCGTTTGCGCGCGCGCCTCGCGCCCGATCACCGACTGGAGCTCGCGGACGATCGTCGGATATGGGTGCATCCCGATGGCGGAGCCGAGCAGGTAGTACGTCCCGCGCACGTTCGTCACCCAGTCGCGGATGGCCTCGTTGACCGCGTCCTTCAGCGTGCGGCTTCCGGCGTCCACGGCGCGCACCTCGGCGCCGAGGAGGCGCATCCGGAAGACGTTCGGCTTCTGCCGCTCCATGTCGACGGTCCCCATGTACACGACGCATTCGAGGCCGAGGAGCGCGCAGGCGGTCGCGGTCGCGACGCCGTGCTGGCCCGCGCCCGTCTCCGCGATGACGCGCCGCTTCCCCATCCGCTTCGCGAGGAGCGCCTGGCCGAGCGCGCTGTTGATCTTGTGCGCACCCGTGTGCGTGAGGTCCTCGCGCTTCAGCAGCACGCGGCGGAGCCCGACGGCCTCCGCGAGGCGCCGCGCATCCGTCAGCGGAGTGGGGCGGCCGACGTAGGTCCGCAGCAGACGATCGAGCTCGTCCCGGAACGCCGTGTCGTTCCACGCTTGGTCAAAGGCGGCCTCGAGCTCGATGACCGCCGGCATCAGGGTCTCGGGCACGTACTGCCCGCCGTAGATGCCGAACCGTCCCTTGGCCGTGACCTGCGTTGGCATCAGTGGCGTCTCTGAGTCATCGCGATCCTGCGCGGCCGCGGCTCCGCGGGTGTCCGGCC
>DASWDY010000066.1:0-35226 GCA_036395035.1 Candidatus Limnocylindria bacterium | reverse complement strand
CAACAGATCGACGCCCAGCTTGTCCAGCGTTCGGCCGGCCACACCTTCACCTTCGCGGACCAGACCGAGCAGGAGGTGCTCGACGCCGATGTAGTTGTGGTGCATGCGGATGGCCTCGTCCTGCGCGAGCGCGAGCACGCGCTTCGCACGGTCGTTGAACCTATCGAACGGTCCCATCGCTACCTCCTCGGAGCGCGCTGGCAGCGCGGACAGTGGAACGTGCCACGGCCGCCGACGACCGTCCGCACCACCTCGGCGCCGCAGCGGGGGCACGGCTCGCCCGCCTGGTCGTACACGTTGAACTCCTGCTGCATCCGCCCCTGCTTGCCCCGCGCATCACGGTAGTCCCGCCGTGAAGCGCCCCCGAAACGGATGCCTTTCCGGAGCACCCAGCGCAGCGCCTCGTGCAGGCGCTCGACCTCGTCGGCGCGCAGCGATGCTGCCTTGCGGAGCGGATGGATGCGTGCGCGCCAGAGCGCCTCGATCGCGTAGATGTTGCCGATCCCGGCGATGCCCGTCTGGTCGAGCAGGAGGGGCTTGATGGCGGCGCGCCCACGCTGCGCCAGGAGCTCGCGCAGCCAGCGCACCGTGAAGCGGCGCGACAGCGGCTCGACACCGAGGTAGCGGTGCAGCGGCTCGCCGACGCGTCGCCGCCGCAAGACCTTCCCGTCGAGCGTTGCCGCGTCGACGATCGCCATTCGGCCGAACTTGCGCGTATCGGCGAACTCGAGGGCGGTGCCGTCGGCGAACGCGATGTGCGCGCGGCGGTAGCGATGCGCCTCGACCTCGCCGTCGTGGAAGAGGAGCTGTCCCGTCATCCGGAGCGAGACGATCAGCGCGTCACCGCGATCGAGGTCCAGCACCACGAACTTGCCGCGCCGCCGCACGCCCGCGATGCGCCGCCCCGCGAGACGCGCGGCGAAGAGCTCCGCCGGCTCCGGCTCGGTGAGACGATGCCATTCGGATCGGAAGTGCGCGACGGTCCGGCCGGTCACGAGCCCGCGTAGCTGGCGGGCGATCGTCTCGACCTCGGGAAGCTCAGGCAATCGCAGCGACAGCGATGCGCGTCATCTCGTCCCAGTTCTGGCCGATGCGCACGTCAACGACGAGCGGCACGTCGAGCGTGTACGCGGCCGCCATCTCCTCCGACACGAGCGCCGCGACCTGCTCGACCTGGTCACGCGCGACCTCGAGGACGAGCTCGTCGTGCACCTGGAGCGCGAGCAGCGCCTCGCACCCGGTGGCGCGCATCCGCTCGCGCACGCGGATCATCGCGATCTTCATGATGTCCGCGGCCGTCCCCTGGATCGGCATGTTGATGGCCATGCGCTCTGCCGCCCCGCGGACCGCGTAGTTCGGGTGGGCCATGTCCGGGATGTACCGGCGCCTCCCGAGCAGCGTCTCGACGTAGCCCTGCTCCATGCACAGCGCCTTCGTCTCGATGGCATAGCGGCGGACGTGCGGGTAGCGCTTGAAGTACTCGTCGATGAACTGCGCGGCCTCCTCACGGGGCATCCCCATGCGAGCCGAGAGACCGAAATCGCTCATGCCATAGGCGATCCCGAAGTTCAGCATCTTCGCGACGTCGCGCTGCTCGCGCGTCACCGCGTCCTCGGTCACGCGGAAGCCCGCGGCCGCGGTCCGGCGGTGCACGTCCGCGCCTTGCCGGAACGCCTCGAGGAGCCCCGGGTCCTGCGTGATGTGCGCGAGGATCCGCAGCTCGATCTGCGAGTAGTCGGCCGCGACGAGGCTGCGGTCCGTGCCACCGGCGATGAACGCGCGGCGGATGCGCCGCCCGATCGGCGTGCGGATCGGGATGTTCTGCAGGTTCGGCGCGCGCGACGAGAGCCGCCCCGTCGACGCCACGGCCTGCTCGAAGGTGGTGTGGATGCGGCCGTCCGTGTCGATGAGCGCGCCGAGGCCGTCGGCGTACGTCGAGCGCAGCTTCTCGACCTCCCGGTACTCGAGGATCTTCGCGACGACCGGATGCGCGCCGCGCAGCTCCTCGAGGACGGCCGCGTCGGTCGAGTAGCCCGTCCCCGTCCGGCGCCCGCGCGGCAGCTTCAGCTCCGTGAAGAGCAGGTCCTGCAGCTGCTTCGGCGAGTTGATGCCGAAGTCGTGGCCGACGACGTCGTGCGCCTCGCGTTCGATGCGCGCGACCTCGCCCTGGAACTCGCGCGCGAGCTCGGCGAGGTACGGGACGTCGACGGCGATCCCGGCCTCCTCCATCTCGACGAGGACATCGACGAGCGGCAGCTCGACCGTCTCGAGCAGCTTCGTGAGGCCGAGCCGCTCGAGGTCCTCCGTGAAGAGTTCCGCGAGGCGCGCGGTCGCGCTCGCGGACGCGCCCGCGCGGGCGGCGCGTTCGGCGACGGTCGGCACGCGCAGCGGGTCCTTGCGGTCGAGCGCCGGCAGCGCCGGGATCGCGAGCTGCAGACGCTCCTGCGCCAGGTCGTCGAGGAGATGCTGGCGCCGGCTCGCGTTCGCGAGGTACGACGCGAGCATCGTGTCCATCCCGATCCCAGCCAGGTCGCTGCCGGCGCGCCGCAGCGCGCGGCGCGTCGTCTTCGCGTCGTGTGCGACGATCCGCACGTCCTCGCTACGGAGGAGCGCGTCGACATCCGCGGGGACCCGCCCCGAGACGGGCAGGTACCAGCACGCGTCGTCCGCCGCGAGGCCGAGCCCGAGGAGCGCGGGATGCCGGCCCTGCTCGACGTCCGCGAAGACCGCGATCGTCCCCGCCGCGCGCAGGTCGCGGACCGCGGTCGCGATGTTCGCTTCCTCGAGGACGTTCGTCGGGACCGGTGGCGCTTCGCCGGCGGTCGGCTCGAGCCCGAGCGAGAGCTGACCGGCGCGCGCGAGCGGCGGCGGCGTCGGCGCGGGCGCCATGACGTTCCCATCAGCCGGCGGCAGCCGGGGGACGAGGCTGCGGAACTCGAGCTCGCGGAAGAGGTCGAGCACCTTCGTGCGGTCGTATGCCCCTCGTCGCGTGCGCTCGAGGTCCAGCTGCACTGGAAGATCGGTGACGATCCGTGACTGCTCGCGGTTGCGGAAGACCTGGTCCTTGTGCTCGTCGAGCGCCTTGCGCATGCGTTCCGTGTAGCGACCGAGATCCGCGTAGACGCCCTCGATATCGGTGTGCTCGGCGATGAGCCTCGACGCGGTCTTCTCGCCGATGCCGGGGACCCCCGGGATGTTGTCCGTCGTGTCGCCCTTGAGGGCCTTGTAGTCGTTCATCTGGTCGGGATGCAGACCGGCGAAGCGCTCGGCGATCGCCGCCTCGTCGTAGATGACGGTGTTCTGGAACCCCTGGCGGGTCGTGAAGAGCTTCACGTGCGGGGTGACGAGCTGGAGCGTGTCGAGGTCACCGGACACGATCATTACGTCCAGCCCCGCGGCCTCGGACTGCTTCGCGAGGGCGCCGATGACGTCATCGGCCTCGTATCCGGGCAGCGCGTAGATCGGGATGCCGAACGCGTCGAGGAACTCCTTGCAGCGCTCCATCTGCGGGCGCAGGTCGTCCGGCATCGGCCGGCGCGTGGCCTTGTACGTCGCGTCGCGCTCGTGCCGGAAGGTCTTCCCCGGCAGGTCGAAGGCTGCGGCGGCGTGCTCCGGGCGGACCTGCTCGAACGCCTTCAGCAGGATCGAGACGAACCCGAACGTCGCGTTCGAGAGCTCGCCCTTCGTCGTCGTGAGCGGCGGGATCGCGAAGTATCCGCGATAGATGAGGCTGTTCGAGTCGATGAGCAGGAGCCGTTCAGGCACGGCTCAAGGCTACGTCCCGGTCACCTCGTGCGCAGCCGCCAGTGCGCGGCGATGGCGACGATCGCGGCGATCACGGTGAGCCCGAGCCAGAGCAGTGGATCCGTGTACGGCGCGCGCGCTGGCGCCTCGGACCGCGCGCCCTCGCGCGCATCGAGCCCGAACGCATCGCCGGAGCGCTGCGCGTCCGCGCGCGCGGGATCGGTGGTCGCGGCGGCCTTGGGCGCGGTCTGCGCCGCCGACGTCGGCGCCGCGGTCGCGAAGGGCGCGCGGAGCGCCGCATCCGCGGCGGGTGTCGCGGCGGCCGTCGCCCCCGGCGCTGGCGCTGCCGCGGCAGGGGCTGGGACCTGCGGCGGTGTCGCGGCCGTCGCAGCCGTCGCGGCGCGCTCGGCCGCGGCCGACGCCTGCGGGAGCGCGGCGGTCGTGCCGCTGCCGCCGAGGCCACCGCCGCCGCGCGCGATCGCGGTCACCATGAAGATGAGCAGGAACGCGCCGCTCGCGACCGTCGAGAAGGACCGGAGCGGGCGCAGCCAGTTGAAGCGCTCCGTGATGCGCGGGACGAGCGACCGCGACGGCCGCGGCGCGGCGAGCGCGCCGATGAGCGACACGGTCGCGCGCAGCTCCGTCAGGCGGGCGCGGCAGCGCTCGCATCCGGCAAGGTGCGCGTCGACGAGGGCGCGATCCGCCGGCGCGAGCTCGCCGTCGAGGTAGGCGGACAGGTCGGTATCGACGTGCATGTCATTCACCTCTCTTCAGACGAACCGGGACGCCCTTCGGTTCCCTCGTTCTTCTCGGTCGGCTTCGCCGCCGCCTGTAGCCGCAGGCGCTTCATCCGGCCGAGCTCCGCCAGCCGCGCTGCACGAGCACGTTACGCACGGCCGTGCGCGCGCGGTGGATGCGTGACTTCACGGTCCCGATCTCGACCGCGGTGATCTGCGCGATCTCCTCATACGAGAACCCTTCGACGTCACGCAGCAGGAGCGCCGCCCGCTGCTCGGCGGGGACGCCGTGAAGGGCCTCCTCGACCGCGGCCAGCGCTTCCGCTTGGCTCGCGAGCTCCGGCGGGTCGGGGCCTACGGCGACGGGCTCGGCCCATTCCACATCCGCATCGTCGGGCGGCTCGAGGGGCAGCTCGCCGCGGCGGCGCCGCGCGCGCACGACGTCGATGGAACGGTTCGTCGCGATGCGGAAGACCCACGCACGGAACGATCCCCCCTGGAAGGATGCGATCGAGCGCCACGCGGAGAAGAGCGCGTCCTGGACGACGTCCTCGGCCTGGTCCGGCGTGCCGACGATGCGGACGACGTGCCGGTAGAGCCCGCTCTCGAGCTGCCGCGCGAGGTCTTCGAACGCGCGCCCGTCGCCCGCGCGCGCGCGACGGACCAGGTCACCGCCGTCGATGTCGGCCTGATGCACTATCGGGCCGATGGCCGTGTCGTCGCGCCGAGCGGGAGCATCGCCGCGAATGATGCCCGCAGCGCGATACGCGAAGCTGGCGGAGGTCGCCGCGTCGGCCGCGCGTGCGGTCGGCGACGCCATCGACATCGCCGCCGTGGACATCGTGAAGCGGAAGGGCGGACGCGCGAACTTCGCGACGGCGGCCGACCACACGGCACAGAACGCGATCATCGCGCGCCTCGCGACGCACGACCGGACCATCCCGGTGCTCGCCGAGGAGGGGGCGATCCAGGCGGTGCGGCGCTCCGAGCGCCTCTGGGTCGTCGATCCGATCGACGGAACGCTGAACTTCAGCCGCGCCGTCCCCTTCTACAACGTCTCGATCGGATACGTCGAGGACGGCGCCGTCCGCGCGGGGGCGGTCTACGGGCCACGCACCGCGGAGATGTTCATCGCGCATCAGAAGGGCGGCGCGACGCTGAACGGCGCGCCGATCTCGGTCTCCGCAACGAAGCGGCTCGCGCAGGCGTTCGTGGCGACGAGCCTCGCGTACAAGGCCGCGACGCGCCCGACCTCGCGCTTCGTCCTGCTGAACGCACACTGCGCGCGCATGCGCATGTTCGGATCGGCGGCGCTCGAGATCGCGTACGTCGCCGCGGGCAAGCTCGACCTCTTCGTGCACGGCGCGCTCAGCCCGTGGGACGTCGCCGCGGGCGGCCTCATCGCGCGAGAGGCCGGCGCCGCGATGATCTCGCTGCGCACCGGCGAGGACGCCGCGTGGGACGAGCCGCAGGTCATCATCGGCCCGCCGGCGCTCGTCCGCGACGCGCTGCGCACGATCCCTCAGCTCGTGCGGCCGCCGTCCTGATGCCGCGTCCCGTCGTGGCTTTCCTCAGCGACTTCGGCCAGCGCGACCACTACGTCGGCGCGATGAAGGGCGTCCTCCTCGAGTCGCTCCCCGACGCGCAGATCATCGACATCAGCCACGACGTGACCCCGGGCGACATCGTCGAAGGCGCGTGGATCCTCGCCGCGGCGTGGCGCGACCTGCCACAGGGCGCGGTCGTCGTCGCCGTCGTCGACCCCGGCGTCGGGTCCGAGCGACGGCCGATCGGGATCCGCATCCGCGGCCGGCTCGCGGTCGGGCCCGACAACGGGCTCCTCGAGCTCGTCACCCGCGACCCCGGTGACGCCCGCGACGCGCTCGCGGTCGAGCTGACGGTGCGCGCGCTGTGGCGCCATCCGATCAGCCCCGTCTTCCACGGCCGCGACATCTTCGTCCCCATCGCGGCCGCGCTCGCGGCGGGGACGCCGCTGCGCGAGGTCGGCGACGCGATCGACGCGATCATCCCGCTGCCGATCGCGCGACCCGGGCGCACCGCCGACGGGATCATCGGCCACGTCATCCACGTCGACCGGTTCGGCAACGTCGTGACGGACATCCCGCGGGACATGGTCCCGAAAGGCGCGTTCACCGTCGGCGCGGGCAGCGTCCTCGTCACGCGGCTCGTCCAGTACTACAAGCAGGCCGCCGAGGGTGAGGTCGTGATGCTCATCAACAGCGCGGGCCACCTCGAGATCGCGATGGACGGCGAGCGCACCGCCGACAAGATCGGCGTGCGCCGCGGCGACGCCGTGGAGCTGCGGACCGAACGCTAGCCCGGCGGCGGCTCGAAGCGGAAGTCGGCCACGTCCGCGACCGGCCGGTATCCGATGGCCTGATAGATGTGGTTCGACGTGGGATTCGCGAGGTCGGTGAAGAGGAAGCAGTAGCGCTTCCCGTCATCGAGCTGCGCCTGCGTCACCGCCGCGGTGAGCGCGCTCGCGTAGCCGCGGCCGCGCAGCTCGGGCGGCGTGTACACAGGCGCGACGCGGATGCCGTTCGGGGTCTCGCCGCTGACGCCGACCATCGAGACGGCCCGTCCATCGGCGACCCAGAGATACATCGTGCGTCCTTCGCGCGCGATCCACCGGCCGGCGAACGCATCCATCGCCGCGGGATCGACGCTCTCTCCCAGCGCCTCGACGTTGAACTCTCCCAGCCATCGCGCGAGGAGCGTCCGGTCGCCGCCCGCAGCGAGCCGCATCGCGCCTTCGACCTGACGGGCTGGGATCACGCGATCGAGCCGGAAGATGCGCTCTGACATGTTCAGCCGATGTGCTCGGCCCGTGCGCGCGGTCCATAGCTCCGCGAACCGGCGGCTCGTCTCCACCTCGGCGACGACGCCCGGGACCCTCGGTGCTTCGGCCGCGATGTCGGCCACGAGGGACGGAAGCGCGTATTCGTCGATCGGGCTCGAGAGGAGCACGAGGTATCCGGCAATGAGCGCGGCACCCACGACCGCGTCGCCCGAACGAACGACCGCGAAATAGGGCTTGAAGCTGCGGATCGTGGTCGCGCCGGTCCGCATCTGCGAGCAGAGCCCAAGGATCACGCAGTTCTCGGCCTCCCGCTCGGCAAGGAAAGCACCGGCGCTGCGTTCGAAGGCATCGATATCGCGCGGGCGTTCAAGCCGCAGGTCGTCCGCGCTCGCGACCACTGGCGAAGTATCCGCCGCTGTTCCACAGCGCATCGATGCGCGAGAATGGGTGTCTCCACGCCGGAGTACTCCAACGGCAGAGAGAACCGGCCCAAACCCGGTCCAGTGAGGGTTCGAATCCCTCCTCCGGCACCGTGTGATGTCTCAGGACATCGAGGACACCTGTCGCAGGACATTCTGGACAGGTGTCGAGATCCCGAGGTAGACGCGATCCGGATCGAGCGTCAGCGGCACGCCTCGCGCACGATCGCATCGCCGTCCGCCGGCGTCACGTCAGAAAGATCGATCGTCTGCTCACCCGCTGGCGCGCCGCCGGGCGTCCGCATGACGGTCGGCTCCGCCGTCACCGATCCGCGCGCGCGAGGATCTCCGTCACGCTGAGGCCGTAGCCACCGAACGTGCCGCCGTTGCCGCGGGAGGCGTCGAGCAGATACGCGCACGCGTCCGTGTACGGCGATACGACCACTGATACGAGCGTGGCGGTCACCGCCGGGTCAGCCTGCAGCTGCGTGCCCTGGTCGGCCGGCGGACTGAAGGAGAGCACGGCGTGCACCGCGCCGGTGCCGGCCCGGCGGTCCATCGCGGCCGCGAGGATCGCGTTCTGCGCTCCCTCGGAGAAGCCCATCAGGCCGACCCGGCTCACCTTCGGCTGCCGCTTCAGGTAGAGCGCGGCCGCGTAGAGGTCCTCGGCCTCCTTCCATCCGAACGTCTGGTAGTGATGCGACAGACGCGCGTTGCTGTAGTTGCACCCGAGCGCGCTGCACGAGCTCGGGTCGCGGTCGAGGGAACGGCTGTCGCCCATGTCGCGGAAGTCGGGGGCGAACACTTGATAGCCGTTCGCGTAGAGCATCGCGGCGTAGCGGACGACGGAGCTCTTCCCGTTGGAGTTGAAGCCGTGCATGACGACGACGCCCGGCCGCGCCACGCCATCCGTGCGGACCGCGAGGTGGCCGTAGAGCGGCGCGCCGTCGATCGACGCGAACTGCACCCGCTGGAACGCCGCCGGCCACGCGGGGAAGGGCGGCGCGAGATCCGCGAGCGCCGGCTGGTCCGGCGCGTCCACCCCCGTGTCGATGCCCGCCGCGACGTAGGCGGGCTGGTACGGCAGCGCCTTCAGCTGCGACCACACCTCGGCCATCGACAGCGACGCGGCACGCGCCGGGACGCTCGAGGCGAGGACCAGTGCGATGGCGAGCCCGACCGCGAGTCCGCGCAGACGTGTCATCGCAGTGCGGAAGCATCCGGTGACGGACGTCAATGGACGGTCAAAGGACCGTCAACGAACGGTAGAGACCGGTGCTGCGGATCAGGTCCCTATCGCGGCAGGATGAGGATCGCCGTGGTCCCGCGGTCGTCGCCCTCGCTGCGCAGCTCGACGCGGCCGCCGTGCCCCTCCGCGATGAGCCGCGAGAGGTACAGCCCGATCCCGACACCCGCGTAGCCCTGCGCGCGTCGGCCGCGGACGAACGGCTCGCGCCCGAGGCGCGGGATCTCCTCGGCGGGGATGCCGATGCCCTCGTCGCTGACGCTCACGCGCGCCTCGCCGTCGGGGCACTCGATGCGCAGCGAGACGAGCCCGCCGCGCGGCGAGTACTTCACGGCGTTCCCGACGAGGTTCATGAGCACCTGCTCGACGCGCTGCTGATCGCCCGTCATGGGCAGCGCCTGCGGGGCGTCCACCGCGAACCGGTGGCGCCCTTCCTCCGCGGTCGACTCGGTCCACCGCTGGATGACCTCGCGCGCCAGCCGCGCGAGGTCGAACGGCGCGGGACGCATTTCGAAACGGCCGCGACCGATGCGCGAGACCTCGAGGAGGTCGGTGACGAGCCGGTCCATGCGGTCGACCTGGCGCTCGATCGTCGCGAGGCCCTTGTCGAGCCCGTCGAGATCGAGCTCGCGCTCGCCCCTCTGCGCCTTGCGCATCCGCATGCGCATGAGCTGCGCGACGCTCTTCAGCGGCGTGAGCGGCGTCTTCAGCTCGTGCGTGACGATCGAGAGGAAGTCTTCCTTCTCGCGCTCCGCCTTCCGGAGGTCGGTGATGTCGTGCATGAGCACGACGGCGCCGCGGATCGCGCCCCCGGCGTCGCGCACGGGCGCCGACGTGACGCGCACCGTCGTGTCAGCGCGCGTGCGCGCATGGTAGAAGGAGTACTCGCCGTGGACGACCTCGCCCCGGAGCGCGCGCGACGTCGGGCCCTGGCCGTGCTCCACGGTCCGGCCGTCGACGGTCCGAAGGTGGCCGCTCAGCAGGAGCTCGCGCAGCATCGGGTGGTCGTCGGGACCGAGGCCCACGAGATCTCGGGCCGCCGCGTTCGCGATCGCGACGCGGCCGGTCATGTCCGTGATCCACACCGCTTCGGCCGCGGACTCGATCACCGCCCGATAGAGGTCGATGCTCTCGATGCCTTCGGTCGAGATCTTGGTGTCCGTGCGAGAGAGCATCGCACGAGCGTCCCATCGACAGGCGAGCGGCCGCTACCCGACGACCACCTCGACGACGTCCCCCACCTCGCGCTCGATCGCCGCGGCGAGATCGTCCGAGGCCTTGGCGCGGAACGAGGTCGGGATCCGCCGCGGCAGACCCTGCGCGCGGGGCAGCTCGAGCGCGACGGGCGAGGCGCCGGGGTTCGCCTGGAGGACGACCTGGATCCGCTGGAACAGCGCGATCGACCGGTCGTAATCGAGCGCGACCCGGAATCGCACCAGGATCTCCGGGACGTAGTGGGAGCGCACGAGGATCGGCGGAGCCTCGGAGGCTGGCTCGGGCGGCGGCGCTGCCGGAAGACGCCCGCCGTTGGCGCCGTTCGACCCGTTGCCGCTGCGCTGCGCCCCGTTGCCGTTCGGTGCGTACCGCTGCTTACGCGCGAGGAACGCGCGACGGTCCTCGAGCTTCGCCTTGATCAGGGCCGGACCGTTCTCGTCGAATCGCACGGCGTCCTCGCAGAGCAACTGGACGGTGTCGTCGCGCTGCTCGACGCGCGCGTTGACGAGGAGGATCTCGTCGGCGTTCCACACCTCGTGCGTGGCCTCGTACGTCCGCGGGAACACCGTCATCTCCACCGTGCCCGTGAGGTCCTCGATCTGCGCGAAGAGCATGAGCTGCTTGTTCTTGGTGATGTGCTTCCGCGCGCTCGTCACGACGCACGCCACCGTCACGACGTCGGTACCGGCCTCCTTCAGCTCGGCGAGGTACGTCACGACGAGGTCGGCGGGGATCCGCGCGCTGAACTCCTGGAGCGGATGCTCGGAGACGTAGATCCCGAGCAGCTCCTTCTCCCAGCTGAGGAGCTCACGCCGCGGCGCCTCGGGCCCCTCGATCCGCCCCGCGTCCGGCACGACCGCGAGCATGTCGAAGAGGCCGACCTGCCCGCTCGCACGGTCCCGCTGCTCGCGCTGCGCGGTGCCGAGGATCATGTCGAGCTTGTCGAGCTGCGCGAGCCGCGGCCCGAAGGCGTCGCACGCGCCGCACTTGATGAGCGATTCGAGGACGCGCTTGTTCACGCGCTGCAGGTCCGCGCGCTGGCAGAGATCGTCGAGCGAGCGGAACGGGCCGCCCGTGCGGCGCGTCTCGAGGATCGTCTCGACCGCCGCCTCGCCGACGTTCTTCACCGCACCGAGGCCGAAGCGGATCGTGGTGCCCTCGACGTCGAACCCGAGGTCGCTCGCGTTGATGTCGGGTGGCAGGACGTCGATCCCCATCCGGCGGCACTCCGCGATCGCGATCGCGACGCGCTCGGGCGTCCCCATCTCGGTCGAGAGCACCGCGGTCATGTACTCGGGCGTGTAGTTCGCCTTCAGGTATGCGGTGTGGTACGCGATCATCCCGTAGATCGCGGCGTGCGCGCGGTTGAACCCGTAGCGCGCGAACGGCTCGAAGTTCCCCCAGACCTTCTCGATGATCTCCATGGGTACAGCGTTCTTGTGCGCGCCCGCCATGAACTTCGTCTTCTGCGCGTCGAGCTTCTCGCGGATCTTCTTGCGGATCGTGTAGCAGAGGACGTCCGCCTCGGCGAGCGTGAACCCGGCGAGCGCCTGGGTCACCGCCATGACGTCCTCCTGATAGACCATGACGCCGTACGTCCCCTTGAGGACGGGCTCGAGCGCGGGGTGCTCGTACGTGATCGGCTCCTGCCCGCGCTTGCGGCGGATGTACGTCGGGATCCATTCCATCGGCCCCGGGCGGAAGAGCGCGACCATGGCCATGACGTCCTCGACCCGGTCCGGGCGCAGCTCCTTGATGTACCGCCGCATGCCCGCCGACTCCAGCTGGAACATGCCGGTCGTCTCGCCCGTCGCGAGGAGGTCGAACGTCTTGCGGTCGTCGAGCGGGATCTCCTCCCGGACGATCCGGACGCCGCGCTTGCGCTCGATGAGCGCGAGGGCGCGGTCGAGGATGGTGAGGTTCGCGAGGCCGAGGAAGTCGAACTTCAGGAGGCCGAGCTTCTCGAGCGCCTTGTCCTCGTACTGCGTCTGGATGGCCTGAGCGTTCCCCTTCGAGCGCTCGAGCGGCACGAGCTCGGTGAGCGGATCCTGCGTGATGACGACGCCCGCGGCGTGGGTCCCCGTCGAGCGGACGAGGCCCTCGACCTTCTCGGCGAGCGTGAGCAGCCGCGCGATGTGCGGCTCCTCCTCGAGCTGGCGAAGCTCGGCGACCATCTCGCGCGAGTCCGCGAGCGCCTGCCCGAAGGGGATCGCCTTCGCGACGCGGTCGGCCTCGCCGTACGGCATCCCGAGGACGCGCGCGACGTCACGGACCGCGGCGCGCGCGAGCATCGTGTTGAACGTCCCGATCTGGGCGACGCGGTTCGACCCGTACTTCTGCGTGACGTACGCGATGACCTCGTCGCGGCGCGTGTCCATGAAGTCGACGTCGATGTCCGGCTGCGTGAAGCGCTCGAGGTTGAGGAAGCGGTCGAAGATGAGCCCGTAGCGGATCGGATCGATGTCGGTGAGGTCGATGGCGTACGTGACGAGCGACCCACCCGCGGAGCCGCGCACGGCCGTGAGGATCCCCCGCTCGCGCGCGAATCGGATGAAGTCCTGGACGATGAGGATGTACCCGGCATAGCCGGTCTTCTCGATGACCCCGAGCTCGTGCTCGAGGCGCGCGTGCAGCTCGGGCGTGATCGCGCCGTACTTCGCGGTGACGCCGGTCTCGGCCATGGCGCGCAGCTGCGCCTCGGGCGTCCGCCCTTGGGGCAAGGGGAAGTGCGGCAGGCGCACCTGCCCCAGGGGAAGATCGATATCGACCATGTCGGCGATGCGCAGCGTGTTCTCGAGCGCCTGACCATCACTCGGGAACAGCGCCGCCATGTCCTCGGCGCTCTTCATCCAGAGCTCGGGGTGGTCGATCATCTTCAGGCGATCCTGGGTGTCGATCGTCTTGCCGCTCTGGATGCAGACCATGACGTCCTGCGCCTCGGCGTCCTCGGCATGGACGTAATGGAGGTCGTTCGTGACAACGAGCGGGATGCCGGTGCGGCGCGAGATCTCGCGAAGGCCGTCGGCGACGGCGGCCTGCTCGGGGATCTTGTGGTCCATGAGCTCGAGGAAGTAGTTCCCTTCCCCGAAGATCTCGCGGTGCTCGCGCGCGGCGGCGATCCCAGCGTCGATCCCCTCCTCTTGGAGGGCGCGCGAGACCTCGCCCTGGAGGCAGGCCGACAGCGCGACGAGGTGTCCGGCGTGCGTGCGCAGCAGCTCCTTGTCGACGCGCGGCCGGTAGTAGTAGCCGTCGAGGTGGGCGGCGGTGACGAGCTGCAGGAGCGCCTGGTAGCCCGTGAAGTCCTTCGCGAGGAGGACGAGGTGGAAGGGCTTGCCGTGGCCCTCGATGCGCGCGTCGCGGTCGAAGCGGCTGCCGCGCGCGACGTACGTCTCGACGCCGATGATCGGCTTGATCCCGTGCTCGCGTGCGTTCGCGTAGAGGTCGATCGCGCCGTAGAGGGCGCCATGGTCGGTGAGCGCGAGCGCGGGCATGCCGAGCTCCTTGGCGCGCTTGACCATGTCGGGGATCCGCGACAGCCCGTCCAGAAGGCTGTACTCGCTATGGGCGTGCAGGTGGACGAACTGCGGCGCGATGGCACCCTCCTCACGCCGCGGAGGAAGCGCCGCGGTGGGGTCAGTCTACGGGCTCGTCGTCGCGCTAGCTCGGCTTGATCGGAACGTCCGGTGTGAGCGGGATCTCGCCGCGCAGCATCCGCGTCCCGGCGCCCGCGAGACGGAGGTACCAGTCGCTCGGCAGCGCGAGCCCATCAATGTCGAGCGTCACGAAACGCGGACGGGCCGGTGCATCGCGAGCGGTCGCCGCGAGCTTGAACATCGCCGTGCCCTCATCGACCTCATCGAACATGGCGCCCTTGATCATCTGGCACCCGGCTGAGATGCACTCATAGAGCTGGCGCCACCAGAAGGCGCCGGCGCGCCGCGGGACGGCGTTCAGCTCATCGAGAGGTCCGGGGACCTGATGGTCGGGCAGCGTGGACTGGAAGCGGGCCCGGTTCGACCAGGAGATCCCCGGGAAGATGACCGGCATGTAGGCCTTTCCGAGCCTGCGGGACTCGGCGACATCGCCGTCAATGACGTTGCGCCGGAACGCCTGGACCTCCTCGTCCGTTCGCATGCTCCGGCCCGGGGGCCAGCCGGAACCGACATTCCATGGCTGGATCGCATCGAACGATCGGACGACATCCAGCCATCCGGGATCCTTGGTCGGGCCTGGAGAGGTCCGCCAGTCGGTCAGCACGCCACCCATGAGCACGACCCGGTAGCGCTCTGGCGCGTCGCGTGTGAACCAGGCGATGAGCTCCTGAGCCTGCGAGACCGAACCGGGCCGACCAGGAAGGCCGAGGCCATAGATGCTCAGCACCGGGTGCCCCCGATGGCGCAGATAGCACTGGCTCTCGGTGACGTTGGTGATGTCGACCAGGTACTTCCAGTCGTCCTGTATCTCCTCGACAAGATCAGCCGGCCCGAGGAGCTGCGTGTTCCGCGGGTTCCGACGCATCGACCCGATGTCGTACTCGAGGGCGAAGACGCGCCCATACGTTTCGCACCCCTCCCGAACGTGACCCTGGACGGCATCGCGGAAGGCACGCTCCTTTGGGTCCCACGGCGAGGTCGGGAAGCGCTGCACCAGGACGCCGTCGAGCCCGTACTGACCCATCCAACGGAAGTGGCGGACGACGGTCTTCTGCCGGAACGAGCTGAACACGGACACGACCCGGCCGTCGGGGTAGCGCAGATCCGTCGGGAAGAGCTCGTCCGGGTCGAGCTCGGACATGTCCGGCCAGTTGTCGACGGCGATGGTCTCCGGGCCCGGGATCCGCGTGGGGTCACCCGACCAGTCCTGCCACCAGTCGCCAAGGGCCGATCCGTCGCCGGCGGTGTGGCAAAAGCCGTTGTATCCGAAGAGGAGCTTCCGATCGAGCGTCGTCGCGTCGACGGTCCCATACGGGTTCGGCGGGCGCGCTGGCGACGGCGGGACGGGGCTCGCCGTCGTCAGTGGGCCGAGCGTTGGCGTCGGGGGAACGAGCGTCGGAGGGACGTCGGGCGTCGGCGAGACCTCGGAGCGCGGGGCTTGGAGTCCGCAGGCGGTCGCGGCGATGGTCACCAGGGTCCGCAGGAAGGACCGGCGCCGCATCATGACGGGCAGCCTAGCGAGCGACCACACGGCGGGACAGGCCCGTCGGCTCGTTCCCGACCAATACAGCGGTCGCTAGTACGCCCACTGCCTCGTCGCGAACCGACACCGGCGCTACTACTTGCGCGCGATGTTCACGACGAGCGGCCGGTGGTCGGACGCGGTCGTCGCGACCGTGTGCGCCTGCGAGCTGCTGACGCCGTTCCCCCAGACGTAGTCGACGCGGTTGCGCGGGTCGCCGGCCGGCGAGGTCGGCTGGTCGGCGCCGTCGTCCTTCGCGAGGTCACGGAAGCCGGCGCCCTCGAGCAGCACCATCTCGGCGGAGCCCGGGAGCGCGTTCAGGTCGCCGACCACGATCGCCGGTCGCTCGTTGTTCCACTCGGACAGGATCGTGTGGACCTGCCCCTGCCGGACCTCGGTCGCGCCGTCGATGTGATCGAGGTGCGTCGCGATCACGAGGACGTCCGCGACGTGGAAGAAGATCGCGCCGCGCGGCTGGTGCCGGAGCTGCGGCTGCCGGGGGTACTGGACGTAGCGCACGTCCGCGATCGGCAGGCGCGAGAGGACAGCGTTGCCGTAGGCCTCGCCGATCGCCGGGCCGAACACGTACTGCATCCCGAGGCGCTCGGAGAGCACGGTGAGCACGTCATGCTGCTCGGTGATCATCCATCCGCGCGCGACCTCCTGGAGGACGACCACGTCGGGATCCTCGGCGCGGATGACCTCGGCGATCCGGTCGATCGACGGGACGTTCCCGTCGTCGTAGCCCTGGTGGACGTTGTACGTCATGAGCCGGAACGCGCTGCGCGGCTGCGGCGTCGCTGCGGCCGGCGTCGTCACGAGCGCGCCGACGGGTACGGCAACGGTCAGCAGCGCGATCAGCGCGATGCCGACCGGACCGAACCGGCGGCCCGGGAGCGACACCGCCGCGATGACGCCGACGGCGACGAGGGCGACGGCGATCCACGCCGCCGCCGGGAGCGCGTAGTACGCATAGAACAGGAACGCGAGCGCGACGAAGACGATCCAGCCGATCGCGAGCGCGACGGCCGTCACGACGGGGCTCCCGGAGGGGCGCGCGGCCGTGTCCGGCAGGACCGTCGCCGCGATGACGAGGCCCATCGCCATCACGACCGCACCGACCGTCCCCGCGAGGGGTACGCGGGACCAGAAGAGCACCGCGCCGAGCACGAGTGCCGCGATCGCGAACAGCCGCGGTGCCGGCAGACGGCGATCCGCCGAGCTCGCTCCGCTCGTCATCGCGAGCCCCATCGCCGCCGCGACGAGATACCAGCGGCCCGCGCCTTCGGGACCTTTCGCGGCGTCGCCCGCGACGGCCGCGACGATCGGGTTCGTCGCGGCGAGCTCGCCGACGAGGATGAGCGGCGGGATGGCGATGAGCGCGAGCGCGCCGCGCAGGCCCGGCGAGGTCCACTGGCGGTCCGCCTCGTAGCTCGCGAGGCCCGCCGCGACGAACACGAGCGCGCCGAGCGCGACGAGCGCGATCGAGAGCGGCTGTGCGAGGTCGACGACCGGGACCGTGCGGAACCCCGCGCGCAGGGCGAGGTCGGCCGCGATCGCGATCGGGAGGCCGAGGACGAACGGCGACGTCCGCCCCTGGGGGCGCGCCGAGTGCGCGAGCGTCAGCCACCACGTCCCGCCGACGACGGCGACCGCCGAGAGCACGATGTCGCCCCAGCTCCAGCGAACGACCGTCGCGAGGACCGTCCCGCCGGCGAGGAGCGTCCCCGAGAGCGCGATCGCCCGGCGATGCCGGAGCCGCCAGCCCACGAGCGCGGCGAGGATCGATGCCGCGAAGACGCCGAGCACGATGCCGCCCACGGTCTCGTTCGGCACGTTCCCGTAGAGCGACATGTACAGCGACGACGTGAAGGTGCGGATCGACGAGAGCAGGAACACGACGCCGATCGCGGCGAACGTGGTCTCGCCGAGGAGCGCTCCGCCCATGTCGCGCGCATCTTGCGCCATGCAAAACGGAAGGTCACGCGCGACCCTCCGGCGGTAGGATGCGCTCGCCCCATGGCCGTCAGCGCTCTCGAGATCCGCGGTCCGCGTGTGGGCGACGCCGAACGCGTCCTCACGCGCGACGCGCTCGCGTTCGTCGAGGCGCTGCAGCGTGAGTTCGGACCGCGGCGCGACGCGCTCCTCCGCACGCGCCAGGAGCGGTGGGCGGTCCTCAAGCGCGGTGGCACCCTCGACCTCCTGCCCGAGACCGCGAACATCCGCGCCGCCGACTGGAAGGTCGCGCCCGTCCCGAAGGATCTCGAGGTCCGCAAGGTCGAGATCACCGGACCGACGGACCGCAAGATGGTCATCAACGCGCTCAACTCCGGCGCGTCCGTGTTCATGGCCGACTTCGAGGACGCGAACACGCCGACCTGGGAGAACATGGTCTCGGGCCACGCCAACCTCATCGACGCGATCGAGCGGACGATCGACTTCACGAGCCCCGAGGGCAAGGCGTACCGCTTGAACGACCAGGTCGCGACGCTCGTCGTGCGCCCGCGCGGCTGGCACCTCGTCGAGAAACACCTCACCGTCGACGGCAGGCCCGTCGTGGGCGCGTTCATGGACTTCGGCCTGTACCTCTTCCACAACGCACGACGCCTGCTCGACAAGGGCAGCGGACCGTATTTCTACCTGCCGAAGACGGAGAGCCACCTCGAGGCGCGCCTGTGGAACGACGTCTTCAACTACGCGCAGGACGTGCTCGGCATCCCGCGCGGGACGATCAAGGCGACCGTGCTCATCGAGGTCGTCACCGCGGCGTTCGAGATGGACGAGATCCTCTACGAGCTGCGCGAGCATTCAGGCGGGCTGAACGCGGGGCGGTGGGACTACATCTTCAGCCTCATCAAGAAGTTCGACTCGCGCGCGGACTACGTGCTGCCGGACCGGATCCAGGTGACGATGACCGTGCCGTTCATGCGCGCGTACACCGAGTTGCTCGTGAAGACGTGCCACCAGCGCGGCGCGTTCGCGCTCGGCGGCATGGCCGCGTACATCCCGTCGCGCCGCGACGCGGCCGTGAACGAGCAGGCGCTCGCGAAGGTCCGCGACGACAAGATCCGCGAGGCGAACGACGGATTCGACGGGACATGGGTGGCGCATCCCGACCTCGTCCCGACCGCGATGGAGGAGTTCGACAAGAAGCTCGGGCCGAACCGGAACCAGCTCTACCGGCAGCGGCCGGAGGTCAGGGTCTCGGCGTCGGAGCTGCTGGCCATCCATGTGCCGGGCGGGACGATCACTGACGCGGGGCTGCGCGCGAACGTGAACGTCGGCATCCAGTACATCGCCTCCTGGCTGCGCGGGACCGGCGCCGCGGCCATCAACAACCTCATGGAGGACGCGGCGACGGCGGAGATCTCACGGTCGCAGGTCTGGCAGTGGGTGCACCACGGCGCGAGCATCGCCGGCGGCCCGCGGATCACCGCGGACCTCGTCCGACGGGTCGAGCAGGAAGAGCTCGACAAGATCAAGAACGCCGTCGGCGACGACTTCTACTCGAAGGGACGCTACGCCGAGGCCGCAGAGCTGTTCGAGCAGGTCGCGCTGTCGAAGGACTTCGTGGAGTTCCTCACCCTCCCCGGCTACGACCACCTCGACTAGCGCCGCGCGCACCTGGCGCCAGCGGCTGCCCGTCTCGCACCTGCGAAGGCGCGACCCTGTGCTCCGTCGGGTCATCGACGCGGTCGGCCCGCTCGACATCTCGCGCTGGACGAAGCTGCGACCGAAGGATCCGTACGGATCGCTCCTGCGGTCGATCATCGGCCAGCAGCTGTCCGTCTCGGCCGCGAGCTCGATCTTCGGCCGCCTGAAGGACGCGAACGGCGGACGGTCACCGAGCCCGCAGCAGCTGCTCCTCATGCGGCGGTCGAAGCTGCGCGCGTGCGGGCTCTCCGAAGCGAAGGTCGAGTATGTCCGCGACCTCGCGCGTCACGTGCTCAGCGGGGAGCTCGACCTGCCCCGCCTGCGGCGCCTCGAGGACGACGCGGTGCGCGAGGCGATCACCGCGGTGAACGGGCTCGGCCCGTGGACCTCGGACATGTTCCTGATCTTCCATCTGCGCCGGCAGGATGTGCTGCCCGTCGGCGACCTCGGCCTGCGTCGCGCGGTGGAGCGCGCGTATGGCGTCAGCGACCCGAAGGTCGCGCAGCTCGTCACGATCGCGGAGCCCTGGCGTCCGTACCGGACGATGGGGTCGCTCTACCTCTGGGCGTCGCTATCGGTCGAGTCGCCGGACCCAGGCCGCAAGGCTGTGCCGAGTAGGATGAAAGTATGAAGCGGAAGATCGCGGTCTCCGTGCCAGAGGAGCTCGTCGCGGACGTCCAGCGCGCGGTGCGCGAAGGGGACGCGCCATCTGTGAGCGCCTACGTGACAGATGCGCTGCGCGAGAAGGCGAAGAAGGGAACGCTCGACGAGCTGCTCGACGAGATGGACCGCATCTATGGGCCGCCCAGCGAGGAGGTCCGCAAGTGGGTGCAGGAAGTCGATCGGCGCGCGGACGAGTACTGGACGCGGGTGCGCTCATCGCGATCGAACGAGGCGACGAACGCGCCAGGGCGCTCGTCCAGGGCACCAGGCGGCTCATCATCCCGGCGCCGGTCCTCGCCCAGGTCTGGCGGGACGGCCCGCGGCAAGCCCGGCTCGCGCTCGTCGTCGGGGACGACCGGACGATCGTCGAGGTCCTCGACGAGCACGTCGCGAAGTCGGCGGGCGTCCTCCTCGGTCGGACAGGCACGTCGGACGTCGCCGACGCGAGCGTCGTCCTCGCCGCGCGGCGCTACGCCGCGGTAGTGGTCACGGACGACGCCGCGGACATCCGCCGGCTCGACCCTCAGCTGCCGATCGCTGAGCTCTGACCAGCTAACGCCGCGGCTTGCTTCCCTCGATCTCGGAGAGGATCCGACGCGCGCGTTCCTCGTATTGGGCTGGGACGACGAGGCTGAAGTGCATCGGCGTGCCCGCGACGCCGATCATGTCGCTGTCGCTCACGACCTGGACCGGGATCCGCTCTTCACGCAAGCGTCCCGCCGCGAGGTCGGCGGAGATGGGGTCGGTCCGAATGCGGATCGTCGCAGGCATGCACCGACGCTACACCTCGGGATTCGCAGGTCTCCTGACGAGCTAGCCGAGCTTCTCCGCGAGCAGCTTCCGCACGACCTGGGGATTCGCCTTCCCCTTCATGCGGCCCATGACCTTGCCGAATAGGGCCTCGATCGCGCGCTTGTTCCCGCCGCGGTAGTCCGCGACCGCCTTCGTCTCCGCAGCGATCACCTCGTCGACGAAGGCAGCGATCGCGGATGTATCCGAGACCTGCCGCAGGCCCTTCTCGTCGATGATCGTCGCGGCGTCCTTCCCGCTCGCCCACATCTCCGCGAACACGTCCTTCGCGGTCGTCGTGTTGATCGTCCCATCCCCAAGAAGGCGCAGCAGCCCCGCGAGCTGGAGCGGCCACACAGGGATGTCGGACGAGCGCGTCCCCTTCTCGCGCAGCGTCCGCAGCACCTCGCCGCCGATCCAGTTCGCCGCGGCCTTCGCGTCGGCACCGCCGTCCTTCACGACCGACTCGAAATACGCCGCGAGCGCGGGCTCGGTGACGAGGATGCGCGCGTCGTAGTCGGACAGCCCGTAGTCGCGCGCGAATCGCGCCCGGCGATCGGCCGGCATCTCGGAGAGCGCCGCTCGCAATGTCTCGACGGTCTCGCGCGACGGCGCGTACGTGACGAGGTCCGGCTCCGGGAAGTACCGGTAGTCCTCCGCCTCCTCCTTGCGGCGCTGCAGGAACGTGCGCCCGGTCTCGGGGCTCCAGCCGACGGTGATCTTCGCCTTGCGCGAGCGGATCTCGCCGCCGGCCCGCCAGTCCTCCCACAGGCGCTGCGACTCGAACGTCACGGCCTGCTCGACGGCGCGGAGGCTGTTGAGGTTCTTGATCTCGCTCTGCGGCGGCCAGCGCACCTGGCCGTCCTCGCGGAAGCGGATCGAGACGTTGGTGTCGAAGCGGGCAGCGCCCTCCTCGAGCCTGAACTCCGACACGCCCGTGTGGATGAGGATCTCCCGGAGCGTCTCGGCGTACGCGAGCGCCTCCTTCACCGAGCTCATGTCCGGCGCGCTCACGATCTCGAGGAGTGGGACGCCCGAACGGTTGAAGTCGACGAGCGCGTAGCCCTCGCCGTGCAGGAGCTTGCCGGTGTCCTCTTCGAGGTGCGCGCGGATGATGCCGACGCGCTTCGTGCCGCCCGCGTCGGCCGGGATCGCGAGCCAGCCGTTCACGTTCAGCGGCAGGTCGTACTGCGAGATCTGATAGCCCTTCGGCAGGTCCGGATACATGTAGTTCTTGCGGTCGAACTTCGTGTGCTCGGGGACCTCGCAGTGCAGGGCAAGGCCGGCCGTCATCGAGAGCTCGATGGCGCGGCGGTTCGGCACCGGCAGCGCTCCGGGAAGGCCGAGGCACACCGGGCACGTCACCGTGTTCGGCGGCTCGCCGAACCACTTCGCGGTGCACCCGCAGAACATCTTCGAGCGCGTCGCGAGCTCGACGTGCGTCTCGATCCCGATGACGATCTCGTACAGACGCTCGGCCACGGCCGTCACGGCGTCGACAGCGGCGCGACGCGCGGCTGCGGCGTCGCGCCGTACTCGCGGATCTCGCGCGAGACGTTCACGATGACGCGGTCGCGGTCCACCGAGACAAGATATCGGGCGAGGGACCGTGGGGCCGCGATCGGCTCGCCGCGCGGACCCCACAGTGGCGACCCCGGCACGCCCGCGCTGTCCGGGCACTTCGCGCTGTAGCTCCACACCGGCGCGGTGAATGGCGGGAGCGGGACGACCTCGCACGCGTGCGCGGGGTCGTCGTACGGATCCCATCGCGCCAGCACGGCGGCGTACTCGCCCTTCAGCGGCTGCGCGATGTAGAACGCCTGATCCTCCGAGATGAGAGGCGCGCCGATGCGCTTCGGCTCCGCGCCGACAGCGGGCATGTCGGCGAGGGCGAGCACGACGCGGCCGCCGGGCACCGCCGCCGGCGGCGTCACGATCGTCGGCAGGAGCGCGGGGATCGCGACGACCGCGATGACGATGAGCGACAGGAGCAGCAGCGCCGCGACGAGGATGTACTGCTTCCAGACCGGCGTCGGGTCGAGGGAGACTGGCTCGGCCCACTGCTCCGGCGGCTGGTCGTGGTAGTGCGTGCCCATCGGGTCAGCCGAGCTCGGACGACGGCGTGAGCGCGCGCTGGAGCCGCGTCACGGCGCGCCGCACCGCGGGGTCCCTGTCGTCGCGGAGGCGCTCGGCGGCGCGCTCGAGATCCCGCGGATGGGTGCGCGCGAGCGGCAGGAGGATCGCGACGGCGAGCTCGCGGTCGACGCGGCGCGGATGCGCGAGCAGCCGCATCGCCCAGTCGCGCCGGATGATCGGCGCCGGCGCGACGGCGTCGACGATCGCCGACGCGCGGTCATGCTCGGCCTTGCGGACCCAGCCCTCCTTGCCCGTCTTCCGCAGGACATCGGACGCGCCGAGAACGTCGCCGCCCCTGAGCTTGCGCTCGAACTCGGCCTCCCAAGTCTCGACGGTCAGTGGAGCCTCTTGACGAACCGGTCGATGCGGTCGCATGCCTCTTCGATCTTGTCGAGCGCCGTCGCGTAGCACGCGCGGACGTGACCCGCGCCGCGCTCGCCGAACGCCGAGCCGGGCACGACGACGACGCGCTCCTCCTGGAACAGCCGCGCCGCGAGCTCCTCATCGCCCAGGCCCGTCGCGGTGATGTTCGGGAAGCAATAGAACGCGCCGCGCGGCTCGAAGGTCCGCAGACCCATTTCGTTGAAGCGCTGCCACATGACCTTCCGGCGGCGGTCGTACTCGTTCACCATTCCCAGGACGTCGGGCTCGCCCGTGCGGAGCGCCTCGAGCGCCGCGTATTGCGCCGCGGTCGGCACACACATCACCGTGTACTGGTGGATCTTCATCATCTGCTCGATCACCTCGGGCGGCGCGCACGTGTAGCCGACGCGCCAGCCGGTCATCGCGTACGACTTCGAGAACCCGGCGAGGTAGATCGTCCGCTCCTTCATCCCCGGCTCCCCGAGGATCGAGCGGTGCTCGGCGCCGTACACGAGCCGGTCGTAGATCTCGTCGGAGTACACGAGCAGATCGTGCTTCCGCGCGAGCCGCGCGATGCCTTCGATGTCGCCGGCGTCGAGCACGCCGCCCGTCGGGTTGTTCGGGAAGCCGAGGAGGATCGCGCGCGTGCGCGGCGTGATCGCGCGCTCGACGTCGATCGGCCGCAGGCGGAAGTCGTGCTCCTCGTGGGTCGGGACCGGCACCGGGACGCCGCCCGCGAGCACGATCCCCGGCACGTACGCGACGTACGACGGGTCCGCGAGGATGACCTCGTCGCCCTCGTCGAGGGTCGCGCGGAGCGCCAGGTCCACGGCCTCCGACACGCCGACCGTGACGAGGATCTCGGTCTTCGGGTCGTAGCGGATCCCGCGGTGCCGCTCGGTGTGGTCCGCGATCGCCTCGCGCAGCTCCAGGATCCCGTAGTTCGACGTGTACTTCGTCTTCCCTTCCTTGATGGACCGGATGGCGGCCTCGCGGAACCGCTCCGGCGTGACGAAGTCCGGCTCCCCCACGCCGAGCGAGATCGACCCCTCGATGCCGGAGACCATGTCGAAGAAGCGGCGGATGCCGCTCGCCGGGATCCGCGTCACCCGCTGGTTCGTGAGGGGTCGCCGCGTGATCGCCATGTCTCCTCCTAGTACGTTTCGGAAGTCCCGAACGCGGCGTTGGGAGACCGCTTCAGATCCGCTCCAACGCTACCTGTCCCAAAATACGGCGGTCGGCGCAGGTGATGGTCGGTCGCGCGCTCGTACGCAGCGGCGACGCGGAACATCGTCGCCTCGGCGTTGTACCCGGCGATGACCTGGAGCCCGACCGGCAGCCCCTCGCTCAGGCCGCACGGGACGGAGATGCCTGGCAAGCCCGCGATGTTCACGGGCAGGGTGAACACGTCGTTCAGGTACATCGCGAGCGGGTCGTTCACCTTCGCGCCGATCCCGAACGCCACGGTCGGCGACGTCGGGGTGAGGAGCGCGTCGACGCGCTGGAACACGCGCTCGAACTCGGCCTTGATGACGGTGCGGACCTTCTGCGCCTTCACGTAGTACGCGTCGTAGTACCCCGTCGACAGGGCGTACGTGCCGAGGATCATCCGCCGCTTCACCTCGGCGCCGAAGCCGGTGCCGCGCGTGCGCTTGTACGTGTCGACGAGGTCGGCGCCCTCGACGCGCAGGCCGTAGCGCACGCCGTCATAACGCGCGAGGTTCGCCGACGCTTCGGCGGGCTGGATGATGTAGTAGACCCCGAGCGCGTGGTCCGTCGACGGGAGGGACACCTCCTCGATCGACGCTCCCTGCCGCTCGAGCTCGCGGATGGCGTCGCGCACGGCGCGCTCGACGCCCGGCTCGATGCCCTCGATGAAGTACTCCTTCGGCACGCCGAGGCGCATGCCGCGCACGCCAGTGTCGAGATCGCGGCGCAGGTCCTCCGCCGCGAGCGGCATCGTCGTGGCGTCGGAGGGGTCCTGACCGAAGAGCGCCTGGCAGACCGTCGCCGCGTCCTCGACCGTGGTCGTGAACGGGCCGACCTGGTCGAGCGACGACGCGAACGCCACGACGCCGTATCGCGAGACCCGGCCGTACGTCGGTTTCATGCCCACGGTCCCGGTGAGCGCGGCCGGCTGACGGATCGAGCCGCCCGTATCGGTGCCGAGCGCGAACAGGACCTCCCCCGTCGCGACGGAGACCGCAGATCCGCCGGACGATCCGCCCGGCACCCGCGAGGCGTCCCACGGATTGCAGACGGGACCGAACGCCGAGTTCTCGTTCGACGAGCCCATCGCGAACTCATCGAGGTTCGTCTTGCCGATCATGACGGCACCCTCGCGGTCGAGGCGCTCGACGACCGTCGCCGAGTACGGCGGGAGGTAGCCGTCGAGGATCCGCGATCCCGCGGTCGTCTCGACGTCCTTCGTCCCGATGATGTCCTTGCACGCCCACGGGATGCCGCACAGCGGCGGCGCGTCGCCGCGCGCGATCCGCTCGTCGGCGGCGCGCGCCTGCGCGAGCGCGTGCTGCTCGCTCACCCTCAGCCACGCATTGAATGGATCCGTCCCCGCCCGCGCGATGGCGACGCGCGCGAGCTCGACCGCGCTCGCCTGCTTCGCACGGAGCAGCGCCGCGGCCTCGGCGATCGTGCGCGGCAGCTCAGCCACCGGGTCGCTCCTCGATGATCGTCTGCACGCGGAACAGGTCGCCGTCGCGCGCGGGCGCGTTGCGCATGGCTTCCTCGAGCGTGAGGCTCGGCCGCGCGTCGTCCTCGCGCGTCACGTTCTCGAGCGGCAGCACGGACGCGGTCGGCGGGATGGCCTCGGTGTCGACCTCGCCCAGCTTCCCGACCGCGTCGAGCACCACGGAGAGCTGCTTCGTGAAGCGGTCCACCTCGTCGTCGGTCAGCGCGATCCGGGCGAGATCGGCCACGTAGCGCACGACCTTCGAATCGATCTCGCTCACACGGTCACTTTAGATGTCTACCGTCCCCGGGGAGCGCAGACCGAGGCGCCGCAGCGACGAGGTCGAGCACCCGGCCCGAGGGAGGGGTCCCCCCGACCGAGGGTCGGAATAGGATCAGCCGCGTGGACCTGAAGGCGATCGTGCGACGGTGCTTCGAGGACGTCATCGTCCGCGGGGACCTCTCTGTCGCGAACGAGGTCATTGCGGAGGACCTCGTCTTCCACACCGCGACCGGCGCGGTGCTGAACGGACGGCGCGAGTTCCAGCACTTCGCGCAGCAGATGCGTGAAGCGTTCCCCGACATCCGCTTCGACATCGAGGAGGAGATCCGCGAGGGCGACCGCGTCTGCACGCGCTACACGATGAGCGGCACGTTCCAGAGCACGCTGATGGGGCTGCTCCCGAACGGCGAGCAGTTCAGCGTCCGCGGGATCGACACGTTCCGCGTCGTGAACGGCAAGGTCGTTGAGATCCACGCCTCGTACGACACCCTCGGACAGATGCAGCAGCTCGGGGTGGTGCCGAAGATCTAGCGGGGGCCGGCTCCGAAGTGCGTCGCGGGGATCGAGCCCATCTTCCCGCTTTGGTAGTCCGCGATCGCCTGCATGATCTCCTCGCGCGTGTTCATCACGAACGGGCCGTACTGCACGACCGGCTCGCCGATCGGCCTACCGCCGAGGAGCAGGACATCGAGGGTCGGCGTGCGGCTGTCCTGGCGCGGGGCACCCTCGATGCGGATCGCGTCGCCGGGACCGAGCACGGCGAGCTGGCCGGAGACGAGTGCGACGTTGTCGGGGCCGACGCTGCCGGACCCGCCGAGGGCGTACGCAAGCGCGTTGAAGTCCGGGCGCCACGGGACGTCGAGGCGAGAGCCTGGCAGGAGCGTGACGTGCGCATACGTGATCGGCGTCTGCGTCACGCCGGGCCCGCGATGGCCCGCGAGCTCGCCCGCGATGACGCGCACGAGCGCGCCACCGTCCTGCGACCGCAGGAGCGCGACGGACTTCGCCGAGATGTCCTGGTAGCGCGGGGGCGACCACTTCTGCGCCGCGGGCAGGTTCACCCACAGCTGCACGCCGTGGAACAGGCCGCCGCTGCGGATGAGCTTCTCCGGCGGCATCTCCGAATGCACGATCCCCGCGCCCGCGGTCATCCACTGCGTGTCGCCGTTCGCGATGACGCCGCCACCGCCGGTGGAGTCGCGATGCACGAACTCGCCGTCGATCATGTACGTCACGGTCTCGAAGCCGCGGTGCGGGTGGTCCGGCGCGCCCTTCGCCTCGCCGGGCGCGTACTGCACCTCGCCCATCTGGTCGAGGAGGATGAAGGGATCGGCTGCGCTCCTCTCGAGCCCGGGGAACGGCCGGCGCACCGGGAATCCCTCGCCCTCGAACGTCTTGATCGCGTCGATCAGGCGCTGCACCTTCCGAAAGCGCACAGGCGTGTCCTCGGCCACTTCGACCGCGGGGAGGGACAAGGGGTCGGCGACGGTGAGCGCTGGCATTCGTCCTATTCAACAACGCGAGATGCTTCGCGCTTCCCGGAACAGCACACTCAGGTCCATGAGCGCGTTGCTGCCCCAACGGTCGGTAGCTCGCATGGTCGATCGGGAGATGTTCCTCCTCCTCGGTGGCACGACCGCGCTCCTCATGCAGGTCGCCCACCCGCTCGTCGCGGCAGGGGTGGATCAGCACTCGGACTTCCGGCGCGACCCGGTCGGACGCCTGCGGCGGACGCTGGATACGACACTGGCTGTCGTCTTCGGCGACGACCGCGCGGTGCGGGCCGCGATCGCGCGCATGAACAGGATCCACCACGGCGTCCACGGCAAGAGCGAACGAGGTCAGGCCTATCGCGCGCGTGACCCGCGCCTGCTGTTGTGGGTGCAAACGACGCTCGTCCTCACGTCGCTCAGGTTCTACGAGCTCGTCATGGGACCGCTCTCACCCGCGGAGCGCGAGGCCTACTGGAGCGAGGCGAAGCCGATCGCCGCGGCGCTCGGGATCCCGGACGACGCCCTACCGGCGACGCTCGCCGACCTCGAGCGTTGGGAGCGCGAGATGCTCGCGGGCGAGGTGCGCCCCGACGCGACCGCGAAGCGCGTCGCGCGTGACGTGCTGCGTCCGTTCCGCTGGCTGCCCGATCCCGCGTACTGGCCGAGCGACGCGATCGCCGCGGCGCTGCTGCCGCCGCGGATCCGCGCCGACCTTGGCCTCCGGTACGGTCCAGCGGAGCGCACCCTGTTCCACGCCATGGTGGTGGCGGTGCGCTGGCTGCGACGGGGGCTCCCCGCGATGCTCACCGTCGTGCCGCAGGCACGGCGATACGAGCGGGCATCGCTCGCGCAGGGGTAACGCGCGTGCTCCCGCACGTGAAGTGGTTCACCGACCCGGCACCCTTCCCCACCCACTACGAGCAGCTGCTCACGTGGCCGGTCCTGATCGCGTTCCTCATCGCGTTCGCCGCGATCGGCATCTGCTTCTGGATCCAGCACAACGTACCCGAGCCCCACGTCATGCGTGCGTTCGAGCGGTTCGCCCGCAACGGTCCGCTCGTGCTCGGGCTGCACGTGGGTGTCGCGCTCATCGTCGCCGCGACCTTCGGGCTCCTCTTCGTCCCCAGCCTCCACGTCGGGGACAAGGGCGCGATCGGTGGCGTCCTGCTCGTGCTCGAGGCGGTCGCGGGCCTGTCGATCCTGCTCGGCCTCGCGACGCGAGCGGGCGCGGTCATCCTCGCGCTCCTCGGCGTGATCGCGATGCAGCCGTTCAGCTTCGAGGCCATTCTCGAGCAGGTCCCGATCCTCGGGGTCGCGATCTTCCTCTTCCTCGTCGGCCGCGGTCCGCTCTCGCTCGACCGTCTCCGTCGCGTGAAGGCGCCGATCGAACACCCGGCCGTGCCGATGACGGCGCTCGGCTTCCTGCGGATCCTCATGGGCCTCGGCATCGCGTTCAACGCGCTGACCGAGAAGCTCCTGAACGAGCCGCTCGCGCGGTCGCTCATCGAGCTCTACCCACAGATCGCGCTCAACCGCCTCGTCGGCGTTCCGGACGAATGGTTCATCTGGGCCGCCGGTACGACCGAGCTGACCATCGGTCTCGTGATCATGTCGGGTCAGCTCACGCGCCCGGTGATGGCGGTCGGTGCGGTCCTGTTCACCGTGACGCTCTTCGTGTTCGGCTGGCCCGAGCTCCTCGGTCACCTCCCGCTCTTCGGGATCATGTTCCTGCTGTTCATCGCGCCGAACGCCGGCACGTGGGGCGTGCGGCGCGCGCTCCGTCCCGCCGCCTGATCGATCTGCGCCGATCGCCCGCTCGTACCATCCGCGAGGCGATGGAGAGCGTCACCCCCGAACGGCTCTTCGCTCCGCTCGGTCCCACGTATGAGCGCGCGGGCTCCCTCCTGAGCCTCGGCCTCGAGCGCGGCTGGCGCCGCCGGCTCGTCGAGCGCGCGGCGCCGCGCGATGGCGATCTCTATCTCGACGTGGCGACCGGCACGGGTCTCGTCGCTCGCGAGCTGCGGCGGTCGGCGTCCTGCCAGGTCGTCGGTCTCGATCTGACGCCCGGGATGCTCGCGTCGGCCGATCGCAGCGACGGGATCCGCTTCGTCCAGGCCCGCGCCGAGCGCCTGCCCTTCCCTGACGCGCGCTTCGACGGCCTGACGTTCACGTACCTTCTCCGGTACGTCGACGACCCGGTCGCGACGCTGCGCGAGCTCGCGCGCGTCGTGCGCCCGGGTGGTCGTATCGCGATGCTCGAATTCGCGCGCCCGCGCTCGCCCCTCCCGCGCCTCGGGTGGTGGCTGTACACGCGCCTCGCCTTGCCGGTCCTCGGCACGCTCCTGTCGCGTGACTGGCGCGCGGTCGGAGCGTTCCTCGGCCCGTCGATCGATCGCTTCTACGAAACACACGACATGGAGAAGCTGTGGCGCGACGCAGGGATGGAGAACGTCACAGCGGAGCGGATGGGGATGGGTGCGGCGGTCGTGCTCTCGGCCGAGATACGCGACGGCGAAGCCGATCCGAGGCAACCTCGCCCGGCTGAGAGCCCGACCCCGCCGGCGTTCTATGCCATGCGATCGGGAGGATGGCGCGACTACGTCACGCTGCTCCACCCGCCGTACACGCTGTGGCACCTCAGCTACGTCGCGCTCGGCGCGGCGCTCGCGAGCGAGGTCCGGCTCGACCGGCTCGCGGGCACGCTCGTCGCCTTCTTCCTCGCCCTCGGGATCGGCGCGCACGCGCTCGACGAGCTGAACGGCCGGCCGCTCCGTACGCGGATCCCCGAGACGGTCCTCCGCGCCCTCGCGATCGCCGGGCTCGGCGGCGCCGTCGCGCTCGGGATCGTGGCCGCATCGACCGTCGTCGGTCCGGGCCTGTACCTGTTCATCGCGGCCGGCATCGTCCTCGCGCTCGGCTATCCGCTCGAGCTCGCGGGCGGGCGACTGCACAGCGACCTCTGGTTCGCGGTCGCGTGGGGCGCGTTCCCCGTGCTCACTGGTGCGTTCGCGAGCGGCGGATCGCTCACGACCGCGGCGATCATCGGGGCCGCGTACGCGCTGGCGCTCAGCTACGCGCAGCGCGTCCTGAGCACCTGGGTGCGCATGCTGCGTCGCCGCACCGAGACCGTGACCGGGGAGATCGCGCTCGCGTCCGGCGATCGGATCGCGCTGGACCGCCAGCGCCTCATCGCCGCGCCGGAGGCCGGCCTCCAGTGGCTCACCGTGGTCGCCGTCCTCGTCGCCGTCGCCGCGCTTGCGATGCGACTCGCATGACCGCGGAGCCGCGGCTCGACCCGGACCGCATGCGGCGCGCGCGGTCCTATCGCGCGTTCCAGGTCTGGCTCGGGATCGCTTCGACGCTGACCGGGGTCACCATCATGGTCGCGCTTCACGTCCTCGAGATCGGCGTCTTCGCGCGGTACATGGTCGACCCGATGGAGCTCCCGTACACCAGGCCGATCGACGCGGCGCCGGTCTTCCTCGTGATCGCGTTCTTCACCGTCGTCGGCTGGATCGTCCAGCTGCCATTCGGTCATGCGTCCTGGTCGCGCGGGCGCCGCGAGGGCATCGTCGTGCAGTCCCTCGCGGGCATGCTCGTCGACCGCGTGAAGGCCCTGCTCCTGACGCTCGTGCTCATCGGGATCCCGATGACCGTCTGGTACCTCATCCTGCCGCGGCCGGACTGGTGGCTCCTCACGATCGTCGGCGTGACGGGGGTGACGGCGGTCGGGACGCTCCTCGGACCGCTGCTGACGAGCCTGTTCTTCAAGTTCGAGCCGCTCCGCGACGAGGCCGTCGCCGGACGCGTGCGGGCCGTCGCGGAGCGCGCCGGCGTGCGCGTGTCCGGCGTGCATCGGCTCCTTCTCGGCGCGAAGACGACCGCGGCGAACGCGGCGGTGATCGGTATCGGCCCGACGAAGCGCATCGCGCTCGGCGACACCCTCCTCGCGAAGTTCCCGATCGAGGAGGTCGAGGCGGTCGTCGCGCACGAGGTCGGCCATGACGTGAGCGGAGACCCGCCGCGCTACGTCGTCGCGCTCGCCGTCGCCGGGAGCGCGCTCCTCATCGCGGTGCGCGTCCTCGTGGACGCGCTCACGAGCGAGGGGCCGGTCCACGGCGCCGCCGATCCCGCGTCCTACCCGCTGGTGGCCGCCACGCTCGGCGTCGTCGGCTTCATCGGCCGTCCCGCGCTCATGGCGTTCACGCGCTGGCGCGAGACCGCCGCCGACGCGTTCGGCGCGAGACAGACGTCACGCGAGGCGATGGCCCGCGCGCTCGTCCGGCTCGCCGACCAGAACCTCGCGGACCCCGAGCCGCCGCGATGGGAGGAGATCTGGTTCTACAGCCATCCCGCGATCGCGAACCGCGTCCGCGCGCTCGGACAGCCCTGGCCACCGCGGACCTGACGCACGACGCTCGAGCGGGGGTGGAAGGGGGCAGAGCCCCCTGCGAGAGAAGAGCCGGCTTTGCCGGCTAGGTGTGGGTCGCGGGGACCCCGTCGGCGTTCAGCGACACGAAGTACGACTCGCAAGCCATGTCGACGAGATCCGGATCGAGCGCCGGGCGCTTCTGGAGGAACCGCGCCGTGTCGATGATCTGGTCGAGGATGTCGCGCGGGTGGCACGAGCGCAGCTCGAGCCCCTTCTTGCGGTAGAAGGCGAGGATCTGCGAGAGCGCCTCGGCGCGGTACTCGATCTGCTTCCGCGCGCAGAGCCGCTTCATGATCTCCTCGTACTGGTCCACGGAGGGCGACGTGATCCCGATCTTGTAGCGGATCCGCCGGAGGAAGGCCTCGTCGACGAGATCCGCCGGGTCGAGGTTCGTCGAGAACACGATCAGCATGTCGAACGGGATCTCGACCTTCTTGCCCGTGTGCAGCGTGAGGTAGTCGACGCGCTTCTCGAGCGGGACGATCCACCGGTTCAGCAGGTCGCGCGGCGAGACGCGCTGTCGACCGAAGTCGTCGACCATGAAGATGCCGCCGTTCGCCTTCATCTGGAAGGGCGCCTCGTACATCTTCGAGGTCTCGTCGTAGATGAGGTCGAGCGTCTCGAGCGTGAGCTCGCCGCCCGTCATGACGATGGGCCGCTTCGAGACGACCCAGCGGTGGTCGAACCGAGCGCGGTCCTGCGTCGCCATGTCGACGGCGATGCGGTGATAGACCTGGTCGAACACCTTGACGACCTGACCGTCGATCTCGACGGCGAACGGCAGGACCACCTCCCCGCGCAGCAGCCCGACCATGACCTCGGCGATCGTCGTCTTGCCGTTGCCCGGCGGGCCGAAGAGGAAGATCGACTTCCCGGAGTTGATCGCGGGACCGAGCTGCGTGAGCGTCTCGCGCGGGATGACGAGATGCGAGAACGCGCGAACGATGTCCTCCTGCGTGACGGTGACGTTCGCGATGCTCTGGCGCTGGACCGCGGCGACGTACGTCGCGAGCGGCACAGGCGCGCGGCCGACGTACTGGCTGCGCGCGAGCGCCTCCTGCGCCTTCTCGGCACCCTTGTCGACGATGACGAACTGGTAGGTCGCGGCGGAGAGCCCCGACCCGCCGCGGATCTCGACGAGACGCTCGCCCTTGAGGAAGTCCATCACCTTGTCGGTGACGTTCGCGATGGGCAGCCCGAGCGCGGTCGAGAGCTCACCGAGAGTCATCTGCCCGCGCAGGTAGAGCGTCTTCAGCGCGAGGTCCGCGAGGAAACCGAGCAGCAGGCCCGTCTGCTCGACCGACTGCGGCTCCGGCGGGAGCGGGATGCGCGGCATCTCGGCGGGCTGGGCGGGACCCACGGCGATGCCCTGCGTGCGTTCGGTGATCATGCGTCAGGAGCATTGAACGGGGAGCAAGCGGTCGAACTCATCCTCGTCCACGATCCTGATACCGAGCTGCTTCGCCTTGTCGAGCTTCGTTCCCGCGCCCGGTCCCGCCACGACGAGATCGGTCCGCTTGCTCACCGATCCCGACGTCTTCCCGCCCAGCGTGCGCACGAGCTCTTCCGCGTCCTCGCGTGAGCGGTGCTCGAGCGTGCCGGTGAACACGACGGTCTTCCCCGCGAAAGGGCTCGCCTCCGGCACCGGGCGCGGCTCCGGCATCACCGGGCGCACGTGGCGCGCGAGCTTCTCGAGGAACGCCTGCTCCGCCGGGTCCGCGAACCACTCGGTGATCGTGCGCGCGACGACGGGTCCGATCCCCTCGATGGCCTGCAGCTCTTCGGGAGTCGCGGCGCGGAGCCGGTCGAAGACCGCTGCGAGGTCGGCATCGGGACCGAGCTCGCCGGCGAGCCAGGACGCGATCACCTCGCTCGTCGTCCACCCGAGATGCGGGACGCCGAGCGCCGCGAGGATCCGCGCGAGCGGCTGCTCCTTCGCGCTCTGGATCCGCTGGAACAGGTTGGCCGCGCTCTTCTCCGCGTACCGGTCGAGCGCCGTGAGCTGATCCATTGTGAGGTCGAACAGGTCCGCCGGGTCGCTCACGAGGCCCTTCTCCTGGACCTGTGAGAGGAAGGCCCAGCCCGCCCCTTCGATGTCCATGACGCCGACGAAGTGGCCGAGCCGCTGACCCTGCTTCGCGGGGCACGCGGGGTTCGCGCAGCGATACGCGACCTCATCCTCCTTGTGCTCGACCGGCCCGTCGCACTCGGGACAGCGCGACGGCATCTCCCACTCGCGACCGCGGCGCGCGCGGTCGGCATCGACGACGGCTACCACCTCCGGGATCACGTCGCCGGCGCGCTGGATGACGACGCGGTCGCCGATGCGCACGTCGAGCCGGCGGACCTCGTCGAGGTTGTGCAGCGTCGCGCGCTTGACCGTCGTGCCGCCGACCTGCACCGGCGCGAGCCACGCGACCGGGGTCAGCACGCCGGTGCGACCGACATACGCCTTGATGTCCTCGACCGTCGTCGTCGCCTGCTCCGCCGGGAACTTGTACGCGATCGCCCAGCGAGGGGTCCGCGCGACGTAGCCGAGGCGGTCCTGGTCGGCGATGCTGTCCACCTTCACGACCACGCCATCGACGCCGTATCCGAGCTGCTCGCGCTCCGCGCGGCGTTCGGCGGCGTACGCGATGACGTCCTCCGCGCCCCTCACGCGGCGCCACTTCGGGTTCACGCGGAAGCCGAGCGCCTTCAGTCGCTCGAGGAGGTCTCCCTGCGCCGTGACCTCGAGGCCGGCGGCGCTGTACACGTAGATCGAGAGATCGCGCTCGGCGGTCTTCCGCGGGTCGACCTGCCGCACCGCGCCGGCGGCGGCGTTGCGCGGGTTCGCGAAGAGCGGCTCGCCGCGGTCGGCGCGCTCGCGGTTCGTCGCCTCGAATGACCGGACGGGTAGGTAGACCTCGCCGCGCACGTCGATGCGCCCTTTCGGCCGATCCCGCAGGACCAGCGGGATCGACTTGATCGTGCGGAGGTTGGCGGTGATGTCCTCGCCGACGACGCCGTCGCCGCGCGTCGCGCCCCCGACGAAGCGCCCGTCCTCGTACATGAGGTTCACCGCAAGGCCGTCGATCTTCAGCTCGCAGACGTATTCGATCGGTCCGGCGCTGCCGAGGAGCTTGCGAACGCGCTGGTCGAACGCGCGGAGCTCGTCCTCGCCGAAGGCGTTGCCGAGCGAGAGCATCGGCGCCGCGTGACGGACGGGCTTGAAGCGCTCGGACGGGGGCGCCCCGACGCGCTGCGTCGGCGACTCCGGCGTGACGAGCTCGGGATGCTCGGTCTCGAGCCGGATGAGCTCGCGGAGCATGCCGTCGTACTGCTCGTCGCTGATCGTCGGCGCGTCGAGCACGTGGTACTCGTAGTTC
>DASWDY010000065.1:0-34189 GCA_036395035.1 Candidatus Limnocylindria bacterium | reverse complement strand
CGGAGCGTGCGACCGAACAGGTGTGACTGTCTCATGTGGGACCCCCGAGGATCATATTTTGGCCGCGCGTTGAAGGCCGACGCGGACGGCGTCGGCTAGCGCGGGATCCGGTGCAGCGACCCTCGGGATGCGGACATCGACCTTGAGTCTACCTAGAGCGCGCTGGCGAGCGCGTCCCACACCTTGCGCTGGATGTCGGGCTGCGTCACGACGCCCGGCTCGGCGCGGCGCGCGACGACGTCGTTCTGCTGCATGTAGAGGAAGGACAGCGACTGCACCATCTGCAGCGCCTCGCCCCGCGCCTCGAGGTCCTTCCATCGCAGGATCTCGGAGCGACCCCGTGTGAGCCGCTGGTGGATGCGGTCGAGGCGGATGTACTCGTCGCTCTCGGGCCAGCGCTGCTTCGCGATGTCGATGCCCATCAGGAACGCGACGTCCACGAGCTCGGCCTCGCGGAAGTCGTTGCCGCGGAACTCGTTCACGCTGCGCGGCGGATCGATGTCGGCCGCGGTCGGTCCCCACGGGCGCGCGTAGAAGCGCACGTGACCGACACGGCCACTGAAGTGGCACTCGATGAACTCGGCGGTGACGGCGTTCCATCCCTGGAGGTCCGCGCCGTCGAACGTGCATCGCTCGAAGCGCGACGGGCCCGGATCGATCGAGCGCAGGTCCGCACCGTCGAAGCGGCACTCGCGGAACACGTTCCGCTGCCGCGCCTTGAAGAGCGGCTGCAGGCGCCGGTCGAGCGTCGCCGTGCGGAAATCGCAGCGCACGAACGTGCATCCGCTCGGCGCGACGCGCTCGAACGTCGCCTTCGCGAAGTCGACGTCGCCGATCGTCGCTCGCTGTAGGAGGACGAGCCCGGGAAGCGTGGTCATCTCGGCGATGCTCATGGCGGCACGGATCGTAACGCGAAAACGGAGACAGATGGTGTCCCTTCGGCCCGAAATGTGCCGCGTCTGACACCAAGAACGGCTTCGGAAGGATCCTCCCTACGTCCGCGTCCCGGCGGGGACCGACCTCCCCGGCGTGAGCTGACCCTCATGGCTGAGCTTCGGCGCCTTGTCGGAGTACGGCTCGAGCCCGTTCTCGACGAGGATCTTGTCCACCTCGGCCATGAGCGCGTCCAGGAGCTCGGACTCCGGGTACACACCGACGACCTTGCCCTTGCGGAAGAGGGCGCCCTTGCCGACCCCGCCCGCGATGCCGACGTCCGCGTCCTTGGCCTCCCCCGGCCCGTTCACCTCGCAGCCCATGACGGCCACCTTCATCGGGTGCGGCAGCGCCCGGAGGCGCTCCTCGGCCACCTTGGCGAGCGGGATGAGGTCGATGTCGGCCCGCCCGCAGGACGGGCAGGCGACCAGCGTCAGCCCCTGATCGCGCAGGCCGAGCGACTTCAGGATGTCGAAGCCCGCCGTGACCTCCATGACCGGGTCCTCGGAGAGCGACACCCGGATGGTGTCGCCGATGCCCTCGTACAGGAGGACGCTCATCCCGGCGGTCGAGCGGATCGAGCCCGAGACGAGCGTGCCCGCCTCGGTCACGCCGAGGTGGAGCGGGTACGGGACGAGCTTCGCAAGGCGCCGGTAGGCGGCGATCATCGTCGGCACGTCGAACGCCTTGACGCTCACGACGATGTCGCCGAAGTCGAGGCTCTCGAGGATCCCGATCTCGCTCATGGCGAGGTCGACCATCCGCTGCGCCTCGTCGCGCGTGTCGTCGGGCTTGCGGTCGCCGATCGACCCGTGGTTCACGCCGATCCGGATCGGGGTCTTGCGGGCCCTTGCCTTCTTGACGACCTCGCGCACGCCGTCCTTGTTGTGGATGTTCCCGGGGTTCAGGCGGAGCTTGTGGACCCCGGCGTCGAGCGCGGCCATCGCGAGGCGCCAGTCGAAGTGGATGTCCGCGACGACCGGCAGGATGCTGCGGCGGACGAGCTCGGGGAGCGCGTCGGCAGCGCGCTTGTCCGGCACCGCGACGCGGGCGATCTCGCAGCCGACCTCCTGGAGGCGTGCGATCTGCGCGCACGTGGCGTCGACGTCGTGCGTGAGCGTCGTGCACATGGATTGGACGCGCACCGGCGCGTCCCCGCCGATCGACGTGCCACCGACGTAGACGCGCTTGCTCGCTCGTCGCGGCCGCGGTCCGGCGCGCTCGGACGGTGGCGTGAGATCGACCTTCAGCGGGGCATCCACGGCATCAAGGGTAACCGGCTCACACGTGCGACGGCCCGCTACCGGGTCTAGGCCGATGCCCCCGTGTACGCGCGCAGGCCGATGCGCCAGAAGCCGCGCGACACGAGGAACGACACCACCGTCGCGACGAGGACGAGCCCGAGCGTCTGCAGGTCGACCAGCCCGACGATCGCCTTCGCCGGGACCGTGACCGCGATCCCCACCGGTACGACCGTCGACATCGTCAGCCGCATCCAGCCCGGGTAGATGTCGATCGGGAAACGGCCGGCGTCGATGAACGCCCAGAAGATCGCGAGCAGGTTGTCGACGCGGACGAACCAGAACGCGAGCGTGCTGAGGACGAGCAGGAGCGCGTAGATCAGCACGAAGCCGCACGCCAGCGTCACCGCGAAGGCGACGGCCGACTGGAGCGTGACGACAGAGCTCAGCCGGATGAGCCCGACGGCGGTGATGGCGAAGCCCAAGAGCACCTGCAGCGTCTGCACCGTCTGGAAATAGCGGAAGCTCACCATGAACTGGCTGCTCACGGGCTTGAGGAGCGTGAAGTCGAGCGTCCCGTCCCGGACCTGCTCCATGAAGCGCTGGAAGCTCGGCTGCAGGACGAGCTCTTCGAAACCCTGGACGACGTAGTACACCCCGAGCAGCACGACCATCTGCTCGAGCGTCCAGCCGTTCATCACCTGCGTGTACGAGAACAGGATGAGCACCGCCGCGACGCTCGTGCCGGCGACCATGAGCATCTGCATGATCTCGAGGGCGATGTTCACGCGGTATTCCAGCGCGAACTGCAGCTCGGTCCGGGCGAACAGGCGGAGCAGCCGCAGGTAACGCACGATCAGGCCCCGACCGCCGAGTACTGGCGCAGCCCCGCCGCCCATACGGTCCGGTAGAGCGCGATCGCGATGGCCAGCCACACGACCTGGCCGCCGACGAGCGCGAGCGCGGTCGGGAGATCGTGGCCACCGCGCAGGATGTCGGCGGGCACGCCGAGCACGTAGCCGAACGGGAGCGCGTAGGCGATCGCGAGGAGCGGACCCGGCAGCAGCGACAGCGGCGCGATCTGTCCCGAGAAGATGAACCCGATGCGCTGATGGAGCGTCACGACGCTGTGCACGCGCGTCGTCCAGAACGCGGCGCTCGCCACCACCCAGCCGGACATGAAGTTCAGTGCCGCGCCGAGCAGCACGCTCGGGATGCCGATCGCCAGATGCCACGGCTCCGTCTGGAAGCGCGCGTCGAACGTGATCGCGATGAGGATGGCCACCGGGATCACCGCGACCGACGTCATGAGCTTCCAGATGATGTTGTTGACGATCGCGTAGTTCAGGTAGTGGAGCGGCCGCAGCAGCTTCGGCGACAGCGTGCCGCGACGGATCTCCCACTCGAACTCGAAGAAGTCCCACGACGTCGCGAAGTGCGTGACGAAGATGGTGATCACGAAGTATCCGACGAAGTCCGCCCGCGAGAACGTGCCGACGCGGCCGCCCTGCGACTCCGCGACCGCGAGCCATGCGGCGAGGAAGATGATCGGACGGATGAAGGAGAAGAGCGCGTACAGGAAGGTCGCGACGCGGTACTGCGACATCACCTGGAACTGCTGGAGGAAGAGCGCGCGGTAGACGCCGATCACGTCGCCATCGCCTCCGGCAGCTTCTCGCCGGCGAAGACGCGGTCGATGACCTCCTCGATCGGCGGGTCCTCCACCGAGATGTCCGTGAGCGAGCCCTCGAGGTCGCGCACGATGCGCGCCGTCCGCTCGGCGACGACCTCCCGCGGGACGCGCAGCGTCACCTGCGCTTCGTCACGAGACACGACCGTGCCGAGCTCGTCGAGCACCGCGCTCCCCGCGCCGTCACGCAGCGCGACCGTGATGACCTTGTACGGCGCCATCTGGAGCGCGAGCTGGCCGAGGTCGCCGTCGTAGAGGAGGCGGCCGTGGTGGATGACGATGACGCGCTTGCAGAGCGCCACGACGTCGGCCATGTAGTGGCTCGTGAGGAGGATCGTCGTGCCCGAGCGGCGGTTGTGCTCCGCGACGAAGCGGCGGATCCGCGACTGCATCGACACGTCGAGCCCGAGCGTCGGCTCGTCGAGGAACGCGATCCGCGGCGCGTGGACGAGGCCGGCCGCGAACTCGACCTTCATGCGCTCGCCGAGGCTGAGGTTGCGCACCGGCTTGTGCAGGAGCGGTCCCAGGTCGAGGAGCTCGGTCAGTTCCGCGAGCGTGGAGCGGTACCGCTCCTCGGGGATCCGGTAGATCTCCTGGAGCACACGGAAAGAATCGGCCGCCGCGATGTCCCAGACGAGCTGCGTGCGGTTCCCCATCAGGAGCGTGATCGAGCGCAGGAAGTCGCCGTTGCGCCGCCACGGGACGTGGCCGACGACGCGCGCTTCGCCTGCGGTCGGGTAGAGGAGGCCGGACAGCATCTTCAGCGTCGTCGTCTTCCCCGCCCCGTTCGGGCCGAGGAAGCCGACCACCTCGCCGGCCTCGATCCGGAACGTTGCGTCCGTGACCGCCGGGACGTCGCGGAACGTCCGCTTGAAGACGGAGCGGACCGTCGCGCCGAGTCCCTCCTGGCGCTCGTGCACGCGGTACACCTTCGTGAGCCCGCGGGCTTCGATGACGGCGTCGGTCATGAGCGGTAGAGCCTAGGGGAGCGCGGTCGCCCTTTCTGCGTCCTGGGACGCGATCGGCCTACCCCCCGATCACGCGGCGGATGTCGGACACGGTCACGAGGATCATGAGCCCGACGAGGAGCAGTAGGCCGACCGCATGGATCGCGGCCTCGACCTGCGGCGACAGGCGCTTGTGGAAGATCCCGCCGACGAGCACGAAGAACAGCCGTCCGCCGTCCAATCCCGGGAACGGGATGATGTTCAGTACGGCCAGGTTGATCGACAGCACCCCGATCAGTCGCAGGATCGCCGCGAAGCCGAACCGGCTCACCTCACCCGTCACACGGAGGATCTCGATCGGGCCGCCGATCTGTGGCGCCCCGTCCGCAGGGGCGTCGGTCGCCCCCAGCAGCTGCCCGGGCAGCGCCGCGATCTGCTGGAGGATGTCGCCGGTGAGCGTCCACGCGTTCGCGAGCGCCTGCGGCAGCCCGCCGCGCATCGGGGCCGTCGCGTCGATGAGGACGATCCCGAGCGGTCCCTCCCCCTCGGGCGGCCGGCGCCTTGCCTCGATCTGGATCGGCGGCAGCTGCTGGCCGTCGCGCTGCAGGACGAGCGTGAGGATCTGACCGCGATGCGCGCGGGTGTAGCGGACCAGCTCCTGCGAGTCCGCGATCCGCTGCCCGTCGACCTCGCGGACCAGGTCCTCGGCCCTGATACCGGCCTCCTCAGCGGGGGACCCCGGTTTGACCTCCACGACACGCACCTCGCCGGTCGGCACCGGTCCGCCGAACGCGAAGGAACCGGTCAGCACGACGAGGGCGAGGGCCACGTTCATGAACACCCCGGCGGCGAGGACGACCGCCTGAGCCCACCAGGGCTTCGACGTGAAGGATCCCGGCTCACCTTCGCCGGTCTGCCGGATGGCGAAGTCCTCCTGCCCCAGGATGCGCACGAATCCCCCTACCGGGAGCGCGTTCACGCTGTACTCGATGCCGCCCTTGCGGACCGCGAGCAACCGCGGCGGGAACCCGAACGCGAACTCGAGCACCTTCATGCCCAGCAGCCGCGCCGTGATGTAATGGCCGAACTCGTGGACCGCGATGATCACCGTCAAGGTCACGAGGAACAGCAGGAGCGTCCTGACGTCGCTGAAGAGGTTCACCACCCGCTAGCCCGTCGCCACGGCCGCGTCGCTGAGCGCGAGGCGGACGGCGCGATCGATGGTGTGGATCTCCGGTAGCGATGGTGGATCCCCGCCAGCCGGGCCTCCGACGAGCTCGGCACCGCGGCGGAGCACATCGGCGATCCCGTTGAACGGGAGGTCGCCCGCGAGGAAGCGCTCGACCGCGATCTCATCCGCCGCCGAGAGCCCGATGAGCGCGCGCCGATCGCGCCCGCGTGCCGTCGCGAGGACGACGTCCAGGCACGGGTAGCGCTCGGGGTCCGGCGCGCCACGGAAGCGCAGGTCGAGCGCTCGGGATAGGTCGAGACGTCGCGCCGGACCGGACGCGTGATCCCAGAGGAGCGCGTACTGGATGGGCAGGCGCATGTCAGGCTCCGCGAGCTGCGCGATGACGCTGCCGTCGACCAGCTCCACGAGCGCGTGGACGACGCTCTCGGGATGGATCACGACGTCGATCCGGTCGTACGGCAGGCCGTAGAGCCAGTGCGTCTCGATGACCTCGTAGCCCTTGTTCACCAAGGTGGCCGAATCCACCGTGACCTTCGGGCCCATCTGCCACGTCGGATGGCGCAGCGCGCTTTTGGGCGTGACGCCGGCCATCTCGGACAGCGGCGTGTCGCGGAAGGCGCCGCCGGACGCCGTGAGCGTGACGCGCGCGACGTCCGCCATGCCGACGCCGGCAAGGCACTGCCAGAGTGCGCAGTGCTCGCTGTCGACCGGTCGAAGGCGCTCGCCGGCGCCACCGCTCAGCGCGCGGATCAGATGCCCGCCGACGACGAGCACCTCCTTGTTCGCCAGGGCTACGCGCTTGCCGGCCTCGAGCGCGGCGAGCGTGGCGTCGAGACCGGCCATGCCGGGGGTCGCGACGAGGACCAGATCGACGTCGTCCGCGGTCGCGAGCGCCACGAGATCGTCGCCGCGGTGTCCGGTGCGCGTCACGCGCAGGCGGTCGGGATGCGCCGCCACGACCTCGAGCGCCTGGCGCCCGATCGACCCTGTCGCGCCGAGGATCGCGAGGCGTGTCGGTCCCTTCATCGATCCATCATCCCATCGATCCGAGGAGCAGCATCGTCCCCGCGACCACGGGCGCCGCCGCCACGAGCGAATCGATCCGATCGAGGATCCCGCCGTGACCCGGCAGGAGCGTTCCGGAGTCCTTCACGCCGGCGCGGCGCTTCGCCCAGCTCTCGAGCAGGTCGCCCGCGAACGCGACCGGCCCGATGAGGATGGCCGCCGAGAAGGCCCACGCGGGAAAGGCGAGGAACGGCCTGTTCCAGAGGATCACCACGGCAGCGGCCACGACGAAGCCCGCGATCGTGCCCTCCCACGTCTTGCCCGGACTGATGCGCGGCACGATCTTGCGGCGCCCGAATGACGAGCCGACCGCATACGCGGCCACATCGGCGGCCCACACCGCGAGGAAGGTCATGAGGAGCTCGCTCGGGACACGCGCCGGCCCGAAGACACGCTCGCTGTTGATCCGCAGCCACACCAGCGCCGCGGTGCCCGCGGCGAGCACGATGAGCTCGAGCACCGCGACGGGCCCCGCGTGCCGGAGGCCAGCCAGCTCGAACGCCGCGAGGCCGACGATCAGCGCGAGCACCGCGTAGAACACCTCCTCGGCAGCGAACAGAGCGACCAGCACGACGGCGCCGTAGATCAGCGCGGTCAGCGTCCGCCGGCGCAGATCCTTCATCGCCCGAAGCGCCGTTCGCGCGACGCGTACGCGGCGAGCGCGCCGTCGAGATCCCGCACCGAGAATTCCGGCCACAGCACGGGCGTGGCCCACATCTCCGCGTACGCGACCTGCCACAGGAGGAAGTTGGAGACGCGCAGCTCGCCGCCGGTGCGGATGAAGAGGTCCGGATCCGGGATGTCCGGCGCGTAGAGCCGCTCCGCGATCGCCGTCTCGTCGACGGCGTCCGCGGCGAGGCCGTCGCGCACGATCCCGCGCACGGCGTCGACGATCTCGGCGCGCCCGCCGTAGTTGAACGCGATCGTCATCGTGTCGCTGCCGCCTTCGGTCGCTCGGACGGCGCCCGCGATGGCCTTCTGCAGCCGCTCCGAGAGATCGGCGAGCCGACCGATGACCCGCAGCCGCACGCGGTCGCGGACGAGCGTCTCGGTCTCGCGGAGGATCGTCTCTTCGAGGAGACGCATGAGCGCCTCGACCTCGGTCGGGTCGCGCTTCCAGTTCTCCGTCGAGAAGGAGTAGAGCGTCAGGTAGCGCACGCCGCGCTCGCGCGCGTGACGGAGCGTCCGGCGGATGGTGTCGACCCCCGCGCGGTGCCCGGCGATCGCGGGGAGATGCCGCTGTCGTGCCCAGCGGCGGTTGCCATCCATGACGATCGCGACGTGCCGCGGGACCTCGACGTCGCTAGACGCTGAGGATCTCCTTCTCCTTGGCCTCGCCGATCTCGTCGACCTGGAGGATGTACCGGTCGGTCAGCTTCTGGAGCTGCTGCTCGAGGCGCTTGAGCTCGTCGGCGGAGATCCCGCCGTCCTTCTCCTCCTTGCGCATCTCGTCGTGGGAGTGGCGCCGCAGGGTGCGGATCTCGACACGGCCCTCTTCCACCTTCTTGTGCAGCATCCTGACGAGGTCGCGGCGGCGCTCTTCGGTCAGCGTCGGGATCGGCAGCCGGATGACCGTCCCGTCGTTGCCCGGGGTGAGGCCGAGGTCGCTCGCGAGGATCGCCTTCTCGATCGGCCGGATGAGATTGCGGTCGTACGGCTGGATCTGGATGAGGCGCGGCTCGGGTGCGTTGATCTGCGCGAGCTGGATGAGCGGCATCGCCGAGCCATAGGCCTCGACCTCGAGGCCCTCGACGAGCGCGGGCGCCGCCCGACCCGTCCGGATCGTCGACAGCTCGTGGCGTAGCGCTTCGATCGCCTTCTTCATGCGCGTCTCGGTCTGCGTGATGATCTCGCCGAACGGTGCGTCCGTCATCTCAGGCGTGCACCAGCGTGCCGACCTGCTCGCCGAGGACGGCGCGCCGCATCGCTCCCGCGGCGGAGATGTCGAAGACGAGGCATTCGATCTCGCGCTCCGCGGCGAGCGCGGCGGCCGTCTGGTCCATGACGGCGAGCCGCTTCTCGAGCATCTCCTGGTATGTGAGGTCCACATACTTCGTGGCGCCCGGGACCACGCGCGGGTCGGCGTCGTAGACGCCGTCGACCTTGTTCTTCGCCATGAGGATCACCTCGGCGTCGATCTCGGCGGCGCGCAGCGCCGCGGCGGTGTCGCTCGTGAAGAACGGGTTGCCCGTGCCGGCGGCGAAGATGACCACCAGCCCCTTCTCGAGGTGGTGGATGGCGCGGCGGCGGATGTACGGCTCCGCGACCTCCTCGATCCGGAGCGCCGACTGCACACGCGTCGGCACGCCGACCGTCTCGAGCTGCGACTGCAGCGCGAGAGCGTTGATGACCATCGCGAGCATGCCCATGTAGTGCCCGGTCGCTTCCTCGATGCCCTGCTCCGCGAGCGCCGCGCCGCGCAGGAAGTTCCCTCCGCCGATGACGATGGCCGTCTGCACGCCGAGCTCGTGGATCGAGCGCACCTCCTCGGCGAGGTAGCGCACGTAGGTCGGGCTGATGCCGAAGCTGCGGTCGCCGAGCAGCGCCTCGCCGCTCAGCTTCAGCAGGACGCGCTTGTACCGGGGCGCACCCACGTTCGGCAGCGGAGTTTAGGCGGCTGCGCCCAGCTGGAAGCGCGCGAAGCGCCGCACCTGGACGTTCTCGCCGGTCGCCGCGGCCAGGGCCGTGACGAGATCGCCGATCGTCTTCGTGTTGTCGCGGATGTAGGGCTGCTTCAGGAGGACCGCGGCCTCGAGCGCCTTCTTCTCGTCGCCGTGCTCCTTCAGGAGCTCGGCCTTCGCCTCCGGCGTCAGGTCGTCCTCGGAGATGACGAGCGGCGACATCGCGGCGACCTGCATCGCGATGTTGCGCGCGAGCTGGCGGAACTCCTCGCCGCGCGCGACGAAGTCGGTCTCGCTGTTGACCTCGACGAGCGCGCCGATCCTCCCGCCCGCGTGGATGTACGACTCGACGATGCCCTCGCGCGCCTCGCGGCCGGCCCGCTTCGCGGCGGCCGAGAGGCCCCTCTGGCGCAGTGACTCGCGCGCTTTGTCGAAGTCCCCGGCGGACTCCTCGAGCGCGCGCTTGCAGTCCATCACGCCCGCGCCGGTCTCGGCACGGAGACGCTGGACATCGCGCGCGTCGATCGCCTTCGTCTCGTTCATGGCTCCGTCCTCTTCGTGGTCTTGCGGGGCGCCGGCTCTTTCGGTCGGGCCGCGGGCGCTGCCGCCGGAGCGGGCTCGCTCGCCGGCATCGCACCGACCGCCTCCGCCGCCGGAGCGGCGATGGCCTCGTCGGTCGCCGCGGCCGCCTCGGTCTGCGGGGCCGCCTCGGCACCTTCGGCAGCGGCCTCCTCCTCGGGGAAGCCGCCGATCGGGTACTCCTCTTCCTCTTCCGGCTCGTATACGCGCGGCGTGCGGCGCGCGCGCGGCATCCCGACCTCGAGCTCGCCGGCGGGGACGGGCGCGTAGCCCATCTCCTCGGGCGTTGCGGTCTCCTTGCGGCCGGCGTCGAACTCCGCGCGGCCCTCGATGATCGCGTCCGCCACCTTCTGGCAGATGAGCTTGACGGCGCGGATCGCGTCGTCGTTCGCCGGGATGATCACGTCGATGAGATCCGGATCGCAGTTGGTGTCGACCATCGCGATCACGGGGACCTCGAGGCGACGGGCCTCGTCGACGGCGATGTGCTCGCGATGCGGGTCGACGACGAAGATCGCCCCGGGAGGGCGCTTCAGCTCGCGCACGCCGGAGAAGAACCGGTCGAGCTGCGTGAGCTCGTCCTCGAGGACCTGCGCGTCCTTCTTCGGGAGCGCCGCGAAGTCACCGCGCTCCTTGCGCTCGGTGAGCTCGTTCAGACGATCGATGCGCTTGCGGATCGTGACGAAGTTCGTCAGGAACCCGCCGAGCCAGCGCTGGTTGATGTACGGCATGCCGGCGCGCTTGGCCTCTTCGGAGATCGACTCCTGCGCCTGCTTCTTCGTTCCGACGAAAAGGACGTTCCCGCCGCTCGACGCGAGATCCTTCACGAACGCGTAGGCATCCTCGATCCGCGTCAGCGTCTGCTGCAGGTCGATGATGTGGATGCCATTCCGCTCCATGAAGATGAAGCGGCGCATCTTGGGGTTCCAGCGGCGCGCCTGGTGCCCGAAATGGACCCCGGACTCCAGGAGCTGCTTCATCGTGACGACGGCCACGTGCGTCTCCCTTTTTCCTCCGCCATGCCCCGCTCGCTCGACCTCTCAGGTGGGGACCAGGGAGTCGGCATGGCGTGCGTAGTACCGAGCGCGACCTCGGTCCAAGTACGAGTCTAACCGTTCGGTCGGGCAAAGCCCTCCCTCCGGCCCGGGTGCTCGACCTCGTCGCTGCGGCGCCTCGGTCTGCGCGCCCGGGGGACGAGCAGACCGCGATGGCACAAGGGCTGCGACGACGAGCGGCATGGCTAGCTATGACGACCAGCGGGTCCCGAGGGGCACGTCGCGGCGCTGGGAGGTCATCCTCGCGGACGAGGACCGCCGCCGGGAAGCCCCGCGCCTGCGGGCGCTCGACGTCCGTGCCCATCACCGGATCCTGCAGGCGATGAGCGAGGACGACCTCGCCCGCATGCCGCTCCTCCCGGAAGGCCAGCGCCTGCTCCGCTACAAGGAGCATCTCGATCTCCATGACCCGGCGCGGGCGAACTTCATCGCCGAGGGCACCGAGGTCGTGAAGCCGGGCCAGCGGCTCGTGGCGAAGGCCGACGTCAGCCGGGACATCTGGGAGCGCCTCATCGACGCCGCCCATGACGTCGTCGGGTGGAGGCGCCGCAAGACCGCGTAGGACGTCAACGTGTTCCGAAAAGCAAGAGGCCGCCGGGTGACCGGCGGCCTCTTCGTGTTCGTCCCGGTGCTGCTCGGTGAGGTCGTTGACCGCGACCCGCACCGAGTCTCGTCCTACGTCAGGTTGTTACCGATGTTGCTGAAGATGTTCTGGAGCTGGCCGCGGAGGAAGATCATGGCGACGATGACGGCGATGGCGATGACGGCGATGATGAGTGCGTATTCCACGAGACCCTGGCCTTCGTCGTCGCGGATGAATTCGAGCACGAACCTCACCTCCTTCCGTCGATAGGTCTGAGCAGGCTCTGAGAGGCTGCTCGGTCGGTCGCGAGTTTAGAACGATCGCCTAGCCGCGAACGTTCGCCGGGGTATCACCGGAAGTCCGGGTGACCTTTGGCCTGGACGCGCTCCCGCAGCCGCTCGAGGGCCGTTCTGGGCTGTTCGGCGTTCCCCCGCAGACGTTCCGGGAGGCGCCGGGCGACGCGGTCGCGGAGCTGCTCGAGCGTGCAGCCGAAGATCTCGCCGGAAGTCTCGAATTCGGCGCGGAGCCGGAGGAAGCCGAACTGCTCATGTTTTGACACGTCGAGGCCCCGGCAGAGCTCGTCCAACAGCAGGAAGTACCGCTGCAGCGACTCGGCCGGCAGCCCGGCGAGCCAGGCGTCGAGCGCGCGGTCCTGACGCTCGTCCATGACGTACCGAAGCCTATCCCTCCCCCGGGCGCGATCCGCGAGCGAAGGCGAAAGAGCTGACGAGGTCCGCGACGGCGTCCCGCGCGACGCGGCGCACGCGCACGTCGGGCAGCGACGCGATGAACGTCGGGCCGTAGTCGCGCTCGATGACCCGGCGGTCCATCAGCACGACCGCCCCGCGGTCGGTGCGCGTCCGGAGGAGCCGGCCGAACCCCTGGCGCAGCCGCAGCGCCGCCTGCGGCAGCTGAAACTCGCGGAACGCGTCCTCGTACCGCTCCGAGCGGCCCGCCACGAGCGGGTCGTCGGGGACCGCGAACGGCAGCTTCGCGATGACCACGCAGCGCAGGATGTCGCCGGGCAGGTCGACGCCCTCCCAGAAGGACTGCGTCCCGAGCAGCACGGCGCTGCCCTGCGTGAACCGCTCGACGATCGCGCGGCGCGAGCCGCCGGCGCCCTGCACGAGCACGGCGAGCCCGTCGTGCTCGAGCGGCTCGAGCAACGCCGCGACCGCGCGCATCGCGCTGTGCGACGTGAAGAGCGCGAGCGTGCGGCCGCCGATGGCGCGGGCGATCTCCTCGACGGTCTGGGCGACGTCCGCCGCGAACGCCGGCTCGCTCGGGTACGCGACGTCGTTCGGCACGACGAGGACGGACCGGCCGGCATGGTCGAACGACGAGCCGAGGACGAGCGTCGCGGCGAGGCCCTGCACGCCGAAGCGCTCGAGCGTGAAGTCGAGCGAGCCCGCGACCGCGAGCGTGGCCGACGTCATCGCGACGGACCGGTAGCGGTCGACGAGCGCGCGGCGCAGCGTCGCCCCGACGTGCTCCGGCGCGACGTACAGGCCGGTCGTGCGGTCGGCCTGGACCGCGAGCCACACGATGTCGCTCGGGCGGACGTCGTGGATGCCGCGCGTGATGGCGATGCGCGTGCCGAGGATCTCGACCGCGGCACCGGCGAGCTCGTCGCGCAGGTCCTCCTCCTCGAGCGACGCCGCCGCCTCGAGCCGATCGCACGCGCTGAGGATCCCGCTGAGCGCGTCGGCCAGCCGCTCGGCGGCGAGCTCGACCGGGAGCCAGCGGTCGTCGCTCGAGCGGATCGCGGTCGTGATCCGGAGCTTGTCCTCGCCGCCGGGCGCGTCCGCCGGTAGGAGCGCCGCGAGCGCGGCGAACGTCTCGGCGGAGCGCTCGCGCGCGCTGTCGATCTCGCGGTGGAGCCCTTCCGCGAGCGGCGCGCGTTCACCGCGCAGCGCCTCGACGACGAGCGGGGATCGCACCACCCGGTCGAGGTCGCGGCGCAGCCGCGGCTCCTCGAGCCGGTACCCGAACACGTCCGACGCGACGTCCTCGAGGTGGTGCGCCTCGTCGACGACCACGTGCTGCGCCTCCGGCAGCAGCGTGCTCTGCATCCGCGCGTCGTAGAGCAGGAGCGCGTGGTTCACGACCACGATCCCGGCGTTCGCCGCGCGCTCGCGCGCGCGCTGCAGGTAGCAGCCGCCGGCGACGCGCGCGCAGCGGCGCCCGTCGCAGGTCTCGTCGTCGGACGACATGCGCGGCCACAGCGCGCCCTCGCCGCCCATGAGGTTGAGCTCGGAGCGATCGCCGCTCTCGGTCACGCTGCGCCAGACGAGCGTCTTCAGCGCGAGCCGCACCTCGTCACGCGTCGACGCCCCGGTGCGGAAGATCTGCCAGCGCCGCGGGCAGAGGTAGTTCGATCGGCCCTTCAGCATCGCGACGGGCACGTCGGTGCCGAGCGCTGCCTGCAGCGCCGGCAGGTCCTTGCGGATGAGCTGCTCCTGCAGCGGGAGCGTGTGCGTGCTCACGATGACGCGCTCCCCCATCTCCGCGCGCCGCAGCGCGGGCACGAGGTACGCGAGCGACTTGCCGGTCCCGGTCCCCGCCTCGGCGACAAGGACACCGCCGGTGTCGAAGATGGCTTCGACCGCACCCGCGAGCTCGAGCTGCTCGGGCCGCTGCTCGAAGCTCGGGATCGCGCGTGCGAGCTCCACGAACGCATCGGCCACGGGCGCGAGGCTCGGCGGCCGCCACGAAGCGTCGTCGCGAGCGGATCGTGTTGGCGTGGCCGAGCCGCTGTCCCGACCGATCTCGGCCCGCCAATGATCGGCGAGCGACGACGGTGAGGAGGCGGCCCAGCCGAGCCTCGCGCCCTCACGTCCTCCGCCCGCGAACGAGGCGAGCAGCGCGCGCTCGAAGAACTGCGCATACGCCGGACCGAGCAGGTCGGCCTGCGACCGGCACTCCTCGAGCACGAGCGGCGGCAGATCGCGCGCGCGACGCGCGAGCACCGCGAGCACGCTCGCGCACGTCAGCGCGTCATGGAGCGCGCGGTGCGCGGCTTCCGGGACGATGGCCTCGTCGGCCGCCAGGCGCTGCAGCGCATAGGAGGGCGCGCCGGGGAGCAGGATCGACGCGAGCTCGACGGTGTCGAGGCGCGGCAGGCCGTCGGGGATGCCCGCGCGCTCGAGGAAGGCGGCGTCGAAGCCGACGTTGTGGCCGACGAGCGTCGCGCCGTCACCGAGGAACGACCGCAGGCGCGCGATCGCGTCCTCGAGCGCGGGCGCACCGACGAGATCGGCGTCGCGGATGCCCGTGATGCGGACGATCGCGCCGCGCAGCGCCTGGCCCGGGTCGACGAAGGTGACGAACCGCTCGCCGTCGGCCAGCGTGCCGTCGCGGTCGGGCGTCAAACGCACGGCGCCGATCTCGACGATGCGGTCCGTGTCCGGGTCGAACCCGGTCGTCTCGAGGTCGATCGCGACCAGTTGTTCCGCGGCCGTCTCTTCTAGTGCGAGCCCTTCCCGCAGGAGCGGATGACGACTAAGGGTAGATGCCTCGCGTCAGCGTCGCGTCGGCGACACGGCTCACGGCGAGCATGTACGCCGCGGTGCGCATGTCGACCTTGTGCTTCCGCGACAGGTCGAGGACGTCGTTGAACGACTTCACCATGACCTCCTTCAGGCGCGCGTTGATCGTCGCCTCGCGCCAGAAGAGGTTCTGGAGGTCCTGGACCCACTCGAAGTAGGACACCGTGACGCCGCCGGCGTTGCAGAGGATGTCGGGAATGAGCATCACGCCGCGGTCGTGAAGGATCTTGTCGGCCTCGGGGCTCGTCGGGCCGTTCGCCGCTTCGGCCACGATCTTGGCCTTGATCTCGGTCGCGTTGTGCGCGCCGATCTGGTTCTCGATCGCGGCCGGGATGAGGACGTCGCAGTCGAGCTCGAGCAGCTCGGCGTTCGAGATGCGGTCGGCGCCGGGCAGGCCCTGCACCCTGCCGGTCTCGCGCTTGAACGCCTCGACCTTCGCGGTGTCGAGGCCCTTGGCGTTGTGGATGCCGCCGCTGGTGTCCGAGACGCCGACGACGGTCGCGCCGAGCTCGGCCATGAGCTTCGCGGAGTGCATGCCGGCGTTGCCGTAGCCCTGGACGACGACGCGCGCGCCGTCGAGGTCGAGGCCGATCGCCTTCGCGGCCTCGAGGATCGTGTACACGGCGCCGCGGGCGGTCGCTTCGCTGCGGCCTTCGCTGCCGCCGATCGAGAGCGGCTTGCCCGTGACGACCGCGGGCACGGTGTGCCCGGCGTGCATGGAGAACGTGTCCATGATCCAGGCCATCGTCTGCGCGTTCGTGTTGACGTCGGGCGCGGGGATGTCACGGTCGGGACCGATGAGCAGGGAGATCTCGGTCGTGTACCGCCGCGTCAGCGTCTCGAGCTGCTGTGCCGTCATCTGCTTCGGGTCGCAGATCACGCCACCTTTCGCGCCGCCGTATGGGATCCCGACGACCGCGCACTTCCATGTCATCCACATGGCGAGCGCCTTCACCTCGTTCAGCGTCACCGACGGGTGGTAGCGGATCCCGCCCTTGCCCGGGCCGCGCGAGGTGTTGTGCTGCACGCGGTAGCCCGTGAACACCTTCACGACGCCGTCCTGCATGCGCACGGGGAAGTGCACGATGAGCTCGCGCTGGCACTCGCGCAGGATCCCGCGCATGTTCGGATCGAGGTGGAGCTTCTCGGCGGCGATGTCGAACTGCTGGAGCGCCACCTGCCACGGGTCGCGTTGGGTGTGATCGATGACGGCTGCGGTCTGCATCAGTGTCTCCCTGCTTCTCGGATCTTCTCGACGACGAACCAGTGGTCGTTCATGGCGCCGGGACTGTACGTGCTGTTCTGGTCCTTCAGCACCACCCGCCGGAATCCTTGCTCCTGGAGGGTGTCGCGCCAGGACCGGAGGTCACGCCCGCGATAGGCCGTGAGCCGGACGTTCGGACTGGGCCGGAGGACCCCCTCGAGATGGCGCTTGCGCTCGAGGAGCGGCACGTCCAGGAAGGACTGCCCGTCCACCTCGAGCAGGTCGAACGCGGCGAAGATCGTCCGCGGCGGCACCTGCCGGATGAAGGCGTTCCCCTCTGGATCGAGCTCGAGATCGTGCTCCTCCGGGGGATCGGTGACCAGGACGCCGTCGATGACGGCGGTCACGCACTGCGCCTCGGTCGAGATCGCGTCGTACAGCTCGCGAGGTCCGTCGACGGGTCCTGCGTAGCCGACGAAGTGCGGCTCGGGGTGGCCGACCCGCACGAGGGCGCGGGTCCCCTCCCACTCGGGCTCGAGGATGAAGCCCTCCGGCTCGGTCTTTGCGTGAGCGGAGCGAGGCCGCTGAGGCGCTAGCTCGGCCACCGCCACGCTGTCCATCCGTGGTTCAGAGCCTAGCCGTCCCCCGGGCGCGCAGACCGAGGCGCGCAGCGGCGAGGTCGAGCACCCGGGCCCGAAGCGAGGGGCTTTGCCCGAGCGAGGGGTTGACAGTCCTGGAACAGATGTTCTATCGTGCCGCCTCCATGGCAGTCGCAACAGCCTTCTTCTCACCGGCCACCACGGCCACCCCACCACGCAGCGCGGCGGGGGTCACCTCGCGAGGGGAGACCCGCGGACCCATCACCGCCGGGACCACCTGGTGCCTCCCGCCGCGCATCTACACCCCGCCCGTGCGGCGCCGCCCGCGCCGCACGATGGCGATACGAGCGGAGCGACTACCCCTTCCCGCCGGATTCCCCGGATCCGCGGGTCATCCCGATGAGCGGTGAGAGGAGCGAAGTGAACTCGGTGGGGATGACGAACTTCGTCGCCGGCGACGCGCCGATCTGGCGGAGCGTGTCCAGGTACTGGAGGGTCATCGTCCGCACGTCGGCGTGACCGGCGGCCTCGTTGATCTTGTCGAGCGCGAGCCCGAAGCCTTCGGCCCGCAGGAGCTGCGCCTGCCGCTGACCTTCTGCTTGCAGGATGTTCGACTGCTTGTCGCCCTCGGCCACGAGGATCGCCGACTGCTTCTTCCCCTCGGCCTCCAGGATCGCCGCGCGACGGTTGCGCTCGGCGGACATCTGCCGGTTCATCGCGTCCTGGATGTCCCGCGGCGGGGTGATCTCGCGGATCTCGACCGTCGTGACCTTCACGCCCCAGCGCTGCGTGATGTCGTCGAGCTTCACGCGCAGGACCTCGTTGATCTGCTCGCGCTTGGCGAGCACGTCGTCGAGGGGGATGTCGCCGATGACGGCGCGGAGCGTCGTCGTCGCGATGCCCTGGACGGCCGTCCGGAAGTTCTGGATCTTGAGCACCGAGTCCGCGGCCTCGACGACCTTCTGGTAGATGAGGAAGTCGATGCTGATCGGCGCGTTGTCCTTCGTGATCGACGTCTGCTGCGGGATCTCCATCATGAACTCGCGGAGGTCGACGGTCATCGCGCTCTGGATCGGCGGCGGGAACAGGAGCACCAGGCCGGGCCCCTTCGTGCCCTGATAGCGGCCGAACGCGAGCACGACGAGGCGCTGGTACTCCGGGACGACGTGGACGATCGTCCTGATCACCATGATCGCGAGGATGAGGACGATGCCGAGCACGATCAACTGATCCATTGACTAGACCCCTCCCTTATCGCTCTACGCTTCGCGTTCAGGGGCTCCTGCCCCTGCACGAGTGACGACGAGCCGGATGCCGTCCACCTTGCTGACGCTCACCGGCTCACCCTGCCGTATCGGACCGGCCTCGCTCGTCGCGGTCCAATCCTCCCCGGCGACGTGGACGATCCCCGCGGGGTCGACGTCGCTCTTCGCCACGCCGACGCTCCCGACCAGCAGCGAGGAGCCCGTCGCGGTCGGCAGCCGCAGGAAGCCGTACGAGGCACGCGCGAGCAGCACGAAGAACAGCGCGCTCCCGCCGGCGATCGCCGCGATCGTGAGCGGCGGGATGGTCAGCTGGATGCCGGGCAGCGTCGGCCGCCCGGGCGGGAACAGGATGATCGCGCCGATCACCATCGCGGCCACACCGCCCGCCGTGAGGATGCCGTGGCTCGGCACCCAGATCTCCGCGACGAAGAGGAGCACCGCGAACATCAGGAGCGCGATCCCGGCCGCGTTCGCGTCGAGCGTCCCGAACGCGAAGAGCGCGAGGAGGATCGCGATCACACCGACCACGCCGGGGAAGATGAGGCTCGGGTTCGAGAGCTCGAAGATCAGCCCGTACGTCCCGAGCGTGAAGAGGAGGATCGCGATGCTCGGGTCGGTGATGAGGTGCAGGAACCGCTCGAGCGGGCTGAACGGGTGATCCTCGACGGCGGCGGACGCGGTCGCGAGCTTCACCGGACCGCGCGAGAGCGTGACCTGCCGTCCGTCCGCCTTCCGCAGGAGATCGGCGAGGTCGGTCGCGATCGTGTCGACGACCTTGAGGCTCACGGCCTCGTCGGCGGTGATGCTCACGCTCTTCCGGACCGCGTCCTCGGCCCAATCGGCGTTGCGCCCGCGCGCGGTCGCGATGTTCCGGATCTGGGCGACGGCGTCGTTCTCCGCCTTGGCGCGGAGGTCGCTCTCGATGTTCTCCCCGCCGGACCCGACGGGGTGCGCGGCGCCGATGTTCGTCGACGGCGCCATCCCAGCGACGTGACCGGCGAGCGTGATGAAGGTGCCCGCCGACGCCGCGCGCGCCCCGGCGGGCGCGACGTACGTGATCACGGGGACGTTGGCGTTCAGCATCCGCCGCGTGATGCGCGACGTCGCCTCGAGCGTGCCGCCGGGCGTGTCGATCACGAACACGACCGCGCGCACGCGACGCTCCTCGCCGTCGGAGACGATGCGGTCGACGTACCGCGCCGTCACCGGGTTGATGACGCCCTCGATGCGACCGACGAGGATGTGGTCGGTATCGGCGACCTGCGCCGACGCGGCGCCGGCCAGACCGAGCGCGACGCACAGCGCCGAGAACGCTCGGATGACATGACGCACGCTCATCCGGCCGAGCGTACTCCCGTCGCGGGCGGCGATGCGCTCAGCGTCCGATCGCGATCACCCCGATCGCGTATGCCACCGCCGCGACGGTCGCGACCGTGTCGCTCGTGCGCCACACGAGGCGCGAACGCACCGTGCGGCCAGCGCCCGGGACGAAGCCGCGAGCCTCCATCGCTTCGCCGAGGCGCAGGCCGCGCCGGATCGTGACCACGAGCAGCGGGACGAGGAGGCGGGACCACGACCGCAGCCGATCGACGGGGCCGCCGTCGATGGAGATCCCGCGCAGCCGCGCGGCGTCGCTCAGATCGGCGAGATCGGCCGCGGCGACCGGGACGAGACGCGCGCCCGCGACGAGCGCGAACGTCATGTCATACGGCACGCGCAGCCACCGCAGCGCGGCCACGAGGGCCTCACCGTCCGCGACGGCGGCGAACGCGCTGCCGACGAGGGCAAGGGCGAGGACCCGCGCGGCCGTGAGCGCGCCACGGTCGAGCTGACCGGCGAGGGCGTCGGCCACCAGGATCACCGCGGCGAGAGGGGCGACGTAGACGACGGTCCGGCGCACGACCCGGCCCGGCCCGAGCGGCCGGACCGTGACGAGAGCCGCGGCGGCCGCGACCGCGACGCCGGGGACACCGCCGAAGAGCGCTCCGATCACCACCGCGGCCAGCCCGGCCAGCTGGACGCGGGGGTCGAGCGCGGTCACGAGCGCACCTCGCGCGGGCGCACCCGATCGACGAGCTCGTCGAGCGACCGCGCGGCGACCGTCGCGCCGCGCTCGGCCATGAGGCACACCGTCGCGGGGACGTCCGCGAGCGGCACGCCGGCGGAGGCGACCGCCGCGATCGTGCGCGGGTCCCCGCCGAGCGGCAGGTCCGCGGCGAGGGCGCCCTCGCGCATGACGAGGACGCGCTCGCACGCGTCGTTCACGAACTCCGGATCGTGGCTGATGACGAGCACCGCCGTCCCTGACGCGGCGAGCTCGACGACGACGTGGACGAGGGCATCGCGCTGGTGCGCGTCCTGGCCGAGCGTCGGCTCGTCGAGGACCAGCACCGCTGGGCGACGCGCGACGGCGGCCGCGAGCACGACGCGCCGCCGTTCGCCTTCGCTGAGCGTCAGCGGATGCCGGCGCCGAAGGTCCCCCAGGGCGAAGCGCGTGAGCGCGTCATCGATACGCGTGCGCGCGTCGCTCGGCACGAGGTGCCCGAGGCCGAGCCGGATCTCGTCCTCGACCGTCTCCGCGAGGAGCTGCCGCACCGGATCCTGGAGCACGAGGCCGCCCGCCGTGGCCAGCTCCCCCATCGGCGTGCCGACGGTCGGCATCCCGGAGAGCTCGACGGCGCCGGCGTCCGGGCGGCGCAGGCCGAGCGCGAGCTTGGCGACGGTGCTCTTGCCCGAGCCCGTCGGACCGACGAGCGCGACCCGCTCGCCCTGCACGACCGTGAAGGTCACGTCGCGCACGGCCGCGCGATCGGATGAGGGGTACGTGTAGCCGACCGCCACGAAGCGCAGGGCCGTCGTGTCCGAACGCGACGCCGGCGCGGGGATCGAGGCCGCACCCGCCGGGTCGATACGCGCGGCGAGCTCCTCCGGCGCGAGCGGCACCGGCTCGCCGAGCCGGAGGGCGGTCGCGGCCAGCGTGGAGCGCGGCACGGGGACGCCGAGCTCCGCGACGCGGACGTCCGCGAGGACCGAGCGGGGATCGCCGGTGCGCGCGACGGTCCCCGCGGCGATGACGAGCGCGTGCGTCGCCATCCGAGCGACGATCCCGAGGCGATGCTCGACGATCACGAGGCTCATCCCGCGGTCACGGGCGACGGCGTCGATCGATCGCAGGATCCCGCGCGCGGTCGCCTCGTCGAGATGGGCCGTCGGCTCATCGAGGAGGAGGAGGCGGGGACGCATGGCGAGCGCCGCGGCGAGCGCGACACGCTGCTGCTCGCCGCCGGATAGCTCGCGCACCCGGCGCCGCTCGAAGCCGCCGAGGCCCACGGCGGCGAGCGCCTCGCCGGCGCGCGCGTCGATCTCGGCAGGCGGGAGCGCGAGGCCCTCCGGTCCGAACGCGACCTCCGCACCGACGCGCTCGGCGACGAAGGTCTCGGCAGGATCCTGCGCCACGAGCGCCACGCCGCGGGCGGCGAGCGCGTGCGGCGGTGTGGTGCGCACGTCGAGCCCGAGGACCTCCGCCTCGCCCACGAGGTCGCCGGGGGTGAGGTGCGGGACGACGCCGATGAGCAGGCGGAGGAGCGTCGATTTCCCGGACCCGGTCGGGCCGACAAGGAGCATGCGCTCGCCCTCGCCGACCTCGAGGGAGACGTAGCGCAGGGCCGGGGCCAGCGCGCGCGGATAGCGGAACGTGACCCCGCGCAGCGAGATGATCGAACTGGCCGAGCGAGGATCCGGCTGTGCCGGTCCGAGCGAGTCCATTAGGAACGGAGCGGCTCGCCGCGGCCCGCAGGCCGACGGCGATCGAACAGGCTCAGAAGGCGATGCCCGCTCGACGGAGCGCTCGCAGCGCGATGTATCCGAGCGTGCTGCCCGGGATGCTGCTCACCGCGAACGAGGCGACGAGGAACAGCGGCCCGCCGAAGAGGCCGAGATACGGCTGCGCGCTCGGCGGGTTCGCCTTGATGAACCCGAGAAGGAACGTCGAGGTCTCGAGCGGCGCAATGAGCGCGTAGCCCACGAGCGCGCCGACGATCGCCGTGCCGACCGGCTCGACGAAGGCGGCGAGGTCGGTACGGCGGACGTAGTGATACGCGAGACCGACGAACAAAGCGCCGAACATCGACCCCGGGAACGCGAGGAACGTGCCGGTGCCGAGCGCGTTGCGGAGCACGCTGATCGAGAACGCGGCGAGGACCGCGTACCACGGCCCGACGAGGACACCGGCGAGGACGTTGATGAAGTGCTGGAACGGGGCGACGCGCGCGGGTCCCACCGGGATCGCGAACGAGCCGAGCACGACGCCGAGCGCCACGAGCGCGGCGGTGAGGGCGATGCGCTGGGTCCTCGGGAGCGATGTCATCCGCGACATGGTGCCGATGTTCATGCGGGTGCCCCTCTCCTCGTGATCGCGTCGATCTCGTCCGCGAACGCGGCGGCCGCCGCGCGCGGGTCTGGCGCCAGCAGGATGGCGGAAGCGACGCAGACGCCGTCGGCGCCCGCGGCCGCGAGCGCCGCGACGTGCTCGCTGCGGATGCCGCCGATCGCCACGAGCGGCAGCCGCGTGGCCGCGCGGATCGCGCGCACCAGGTCCGGCCCTGCTGCCGGTCCGGCATCGCTCTTCGTCGTCGTCGCGAACATCGGCCCGGCCGAGAGGTAGCTCGCACCCTGCACCCGGATCGCCTCCGCGGCGCCGCCGACGGAGACGCCGACGATCGCCTCCGCGCCGAGGATGCCGCGCACCTCGCTCGGCAGCAGATCCTCCTCGCCGACGTGGCCGACGTGGACGCCGTCGGCGCCGCTCGCGGCCGCGACGTCGGCGCGGTCGTTCACGATGAACGGGATCCCGGCCGCGGCGCATCGGTCACGCAGCGAACGAGCGAGATCGACCTGGGCGCGCGTCGTCAAGGTCTTCGCGCGGAGCTGCACGATCGTGACGCCGCCCCCGATCGCGCGGCTCACGATCTCGGGCAGACGTGCCGGCGGCACGATGCCGGCGTCGGCGATGAGGTAGAGCCGCAGCGCGCGCCGGAGGTCGCCGATCACGCGTCCGCTCCGAGCGCATCGATGAATGCCGGCCAGAACGAGCCGGGTCCGCGGCCGCTCGCGCGGGCGGCGGCACGATCGAACCGCGCGAGCGCGCGCTCGGCGGCGATGAAGCCGTCGCGCTCGCTCGCGCACTCGAGCGCGATGAGCGCATCGAGCACGTCGCCCGCCCCGACGATCCGAGCGAGGACGGGATCCCCGCCCTGGCGCACCGAGAGACGGGCGCCTTCGGCGATCGCCCGACCGACGACGGCGACGGTGCTGAGGCGCTCCGCGGCCGCGCGCGCGACGGCATCCTCCTGCCCGCCCGTCGAGTGCACACCGTGGAGCGTGGCGTCCGTCGGCAGATCCGCGAGGGCCGCGACCTCGGCGGCGCCGCCGCGGATGACCGTCGCACGGACCGCCGTCGCGAGCGCGCGGACCTGTGCCGTCCGCCAGGTGCTCGCGCCGCAGCCGACCGGATCGAGGACGGTCGGGACGCCGGCGGCGACGGCAGCAGCGCCCGCGGCGCAGAGGGCGCGCATCCGCTCGGGGCTCGGGGTACCGCAGTTGAGGACGACCGCGTCCGCGCGCGGGGCGATCTCCGCGACCTCGGCCTCCGACGAGGCCATGATCGGATGGCCGCCCGCCGCCGCGATCGCGTCCGCCACGCGCCCCACCGTCACGTCGTTCGTGACGCAGTGCACGACCGGAGCACCCACTCAGGCCTCCGTCGCGCGGGCGAGGTCGCGCCGCGACAGCGTCCAGTCGTGCGCCACCGGCCCATGGCCGCCGCCGATCGCGGGCGCGCGCTCGATGGCCCCGGTGATGAACGCCTTGGCGTATCGCACCGCGTCCAGAGGATCGTCCCCGAGAGCGATGCGAGCGGCGATCGCCGCGGAGAAGGTGCATCCCGTCCCGTGCGTATGCGGGGTGTCGATGCGGGACACCTCGAGGATCTCCCACCGCTCGCCGTCGAAGAAGACGTCCCGAGCGTGACCCGCGCGGTGTCCGCCCTTCAGCACGACGCTCCGCGGGCCGAGCGCGTGGATCTCGCGGGCCGCCGCGCGGATCGCGGCGTCCTCGTCGGCGATGGCGCGGCCCAGGATCACCTCGGCCTCGGGCACGTTGGGCGTGACCACCGCCGCCAGCGGAAGGAGCTGCTCGACGAGCGCGCGGACCGCGTCCTCGCGCAGGAGACGGTCACCGCCCTTCGCCACCATCACCGGGTCGACCACGAGGATGGGTGCGATCTCCCAGCGGCGGATCCGATCCGCGACGGCACGGATGATCGGGGCGCTCGAGAGCATCCCCGTCTTCGCGCCGTCGATGCCGATGTCCTCGGCGACCGCGTCGATCTGCGCGGCGACGAACTCGGGCGGCGCCTCGTGCACCCCCGTGACGCCGCGGGTGTTCTGCGCCGTCAGCGCCGTGATGACGCTCATCCCGTACGCGCCGACGGCCTGGAACGTCTTGAGGTCGGCCTGGATCCCCGCGCCGCCGCTGGGGTCGGATCCCGCGATCGTGAGCGCCGACGGTCGTCCCCAGCGCGCCGTGGCGCTCGGCCGCGTCATGCGGGGACCTCCACGGGGGAATGCGCGTCGAAGAACGCGAGCTCGAGCTCCATCGCGCGACGGTACGCGGCGCGCACGTCGGCGCCCGGCGAGGCATATCGATCGAGCAGGCGCTCGAGCTGGGCCGTCAGCGCCTCGAACCCGTCGGACGAGTACGTCGCGATCCACTCGCCGTACGGGTGGTCCTCCCGGCGGGCTGTCCGCGCGAGCTCCTGCCCGAGGTCCGCGTACAGGCGCATGCACGGGGTCATGGCCGCGCACGTGCGGGCGACGCCCGAGCGCGCCGCCTCGGCGAGGAAGTCCGTGTACGCCGTCGTCGACGGCAGCGGCCGCACGCGGTCGAGGTCGATCCCCCACCGCTCGGCGTATGAGCCGTGCAGCTCGAGCTCGTCGACGACGCCGTTCAGCAGCCTCGTGAACGAGAGGAGCCCGTCACGGTCCGGGCTGCGCGCAGCGGCCGCCGCGTACGCGCGCGCGAAGCTCTCGAGGAAGTACGCATCCTGCGCGATGTAGCCGGCGAAGCGCTCGCGCGGGAGCGTTCCCTGGGCGAGGCGCACGACGAAGGGATGGGTCAGCGCGCGGCGCGCGAGCGGAGCGCTCTCCTGCCACAGCGTGCGGGCGAGCCCCGGCGTCATGCGACCAGAGCCTCGTCGTCGACGAGCTCGCGCGCGGCCGGAGCGTGATCGATCGTGCCTCGCTCACGGAGGAACTCCGCGAACCTGGTCCAGGTCGCTTCGTCCTGCCGCTGGCTTCGAGCGTACGTCGGGAGCGTCGCCGCGAACGCGCGACGGTGGAAGCGGTCGTCATGCGTGGGCTCCGCGGCCAGGTACCGAGCGAATGCCTCGTCCGGGCGCGCGAGCGTCCGCGCGATGCCCTCGGCGGCGCGGGCGACGATCCCTCTCACCGCGTCTGTGCGCGCACGGTCGTCCCGCGCTATGAAGACCAGCTGGTAGAACGCGGGCACGCCGTGGTCGGCCAGCTCGAAGATGCGGACCGGCGTGCCGAGCTCCTCGGCCTCGATGACCTCGTAGTTGCGGAACGCGCCCATGACCGCGTCGACCCGCTCGTCCACGAGAGCGCGCGTGAAATCGAAGCCGACGTCGACGAAGATCCAGCTCTCCGGTGGGAGCCCCGCATGCGCCGCCATCGCCTCGAACATGACACGATCGAACGGCTCGACGGCGTACGCCACCCGGCGCCCGCCGAGGTCGCTCACCGAACGGACCGGTCCGTCGGCGCGGACCATGAGCGTGTCGAGGACCCGGTCGATCAGCAGGCCGACCGAGCGCACCGGTACCCCGCGCGCTCGCGCGAGCGTCACGTTCGGCTGGTAGTTCAGCGCGACGTCCACGCGGCCGGCGGCCACGGCCGCGAGCGGCTCATCGGGGTCCGACGGCACGACGAGCTCCCCGCCGAGGCCGGCCGCATAGAGCGGCACGTGATCCGGGTTCGGGAACCAGTCCAGCATGAGACGCGTCACGCGCGCCGACCCCGTGCCATGCGGCCGAGCACCGCGTACAGGACGAACGTCAGCGCGAACGACGGGATCGTCGAGCCGATCGGCGAGCCGAGCGGGAAGGGGAGGCCGACCGCGCCGAGAGCGCCACCGATGGCCTCGGTGAGCGCGGGCAGGCTCGCCGGCGGGCTCACCCACTGGTACAGGAGGAAGCCGAGGAGCCAGACCACGACGGCGACCACGTTGACGCCGCCCTGGTACCAGTAGCGCCCGTCGCGCGCGAAGAGCTGGCCGCCCTCGTACCGGCCGCCCCGGACGATGAAGTAGTCGGCGGCGACGAGACCGAGGAGCGGCACGAAGAACGAGCCGATGAGGAGCAGGAACCATTCGTAGTCGGCGTTCTGCAGGACGATCGAGAGGACGAAGCCGACCGCGCCGAAGATCACGACCAGCAGCCGCTGAGGCACGCGCGACAGCAGGTTCTGGGTCGAGACGGCGGTGGAGTAGATGTTCGCGAAGCCCTCGTCGGTCTCGTCGGCGAGGATGATCACGAGCGCGACGAGCCCGAGCAGCGCCGACCCGCCGAGGAACCCGGCGAGCTCGCCGTTCAGGTGCGCGACGTCCGTCTTCAGCGCGAGGACGTAGAGCAGCCCGAGCGAGAAGAACGACACGTTCGCGAGGAAGTACCCGACGGCGGTCCCCCAGAACGACGCCGAGCGCGTGCGCGCGAACCGGTCGTAGTCCGCGACGAGCGGGAACCAAGAGAGCGGCAGCGCGATCACGAGGTCGACGCCGAGCCAGAACGCGAACTCGCCGGTCCCGGTCGCTCGCAGGATCGCGCCGAGGTCGAAGCTCGTCGCGAGGAGCACGAAGAGGACCGCCGTCGTCGCGAGCATCGCCCAGGCGCCGAACTTCTCGAGCCACTGGCGGACGACCACGAGCGGGCCACCGAGCGCCATCGCCGTGCAGAAGACCGCGAAGAAGAGTGCCCAGAACGGATACGCCGAGATCCCCGTGAGCCGGCTGACGGTCGCGTCCGCGAACTGCGCCATCACGAGGATCTCGAACGATGTCCAGCCGAGGAGCTGCACGACGTTCAGGATCGTCGGCAGCGCCGACCCGCGGACGCCGACGGCCGCGCGCGTGAGCACCATCGTCGGCACGCCCGCGTCGGCCGCGATGTACGCGGCGATCCCGAGCAGGAGCACGCCGATGACCGAGCCGACGAGCACCGCGACCAGCGCCTCGCCGGTGCCGAGGCCCGGGACCAGCAGCGCTCCGGCCTGGAGCACGAGCAGGCCGACCCCGAGGTCGCCCCACAGGATCGCCAGGTCGAACCCGCTCAGCCTCCGCTGTGCCTCGGGGACGGGCTCGATGCCCCGTGTGACCTCGGTAGCGTCAGCGACGATCGCGCTCATGCGGCCTCCATCTGCCGGGAGCGGTCTGCCTCGTCGCTGCCCCTCTTCCCTGCGCCGGCATTGTCCGGATCAGGTTCAGACGGTCGGTGGCCCCTCGCCACCCTCTCAGCCCGGCAGGCCCGAGCTCCCGTATTCGCCTGCATGTTAGCCGGGGCACCATGGACATGCGATGGAGTGGCTCGGGGCGCCGGACCATGCGCTCGCGCGCTTGGTGTTCCAGCGCGCCCTCGGCCTGATCTACCTCGACGCGTTCCTCGTCGCGCTCCTCCAGTTCCGCGGCCTCCTCGGCGAGCACGGCCTGCTGCCGATCCCGCGCTTCGTCGCCGCTGTCCCCTTCCGCGCGTCGCCGAGCGCCTTCCACTGGCGGTACTCGGACCGGCTCTTCGCGGGCGTCGCATGGACGGGCATCGTCCTCGCGGCCGCGGTCGTGATCGGCATCGCCGACCGCGTCCCCACGCCGATAGCGATGGTGATGTGGCTCGTGCTCTGGGCGCTCTACCTCTCGATCGTGAACGTGGGGCAGACGTGGTACTCGTTCGGCTGGGAGACGCTGCTCTGCGAGGTCGGCTTCCTTTCGATCTTCCTCGGCAACGCGCAGGTCGCGCCGGCGTCGCCGATCATGGTCCTGCTGCTCTGGATCCTCTTCCGCGTCGAGTTCGGCGCGGGCCTCATCAAGATGCGCGGCGACCGGTGCTGGCGCGACCTCACGTGCCTCTACTACCACCACGAGACGCAGCCGATGCCGAACCCGCTGAGCTGGTGGTTCCACCATCTGCCGAGGCCGCTGCACCGCGCCGAGGTGCTGGGCAACCATTTCGCGCAGCTCGTCGTCCCGTGGCTCCTGTTCCTCCCCCAGCCCGTCGCGTCGTTCGCCGCGGTCGTCGTGCTCGTGACGCAGGGATGGCTCGTGGTGTCGGGGAACTTCGCGTTCCTGAACGTGTTGACGATGCTCGTCGCGATCCCCGCGCTCGATGACGCCGCGCTCGGCCGCATCATCCCGATGCAGCCCACCTCGCCGGACATCCCGGCGTGGTACGGCGTGGTCGTCCTGCTCGTGACGGGGCTCGTCCTGGTCCTGAGCTGGCGCCCGGCGCGGAACCTGTTCTCAGCCGACCAACTGATGAACTCGAGCTTCGACCCGCTCCACCTCGTCAACACCTACGGCGCGTTCGGGAGCGTGACGAAGGAGCGCTACGAGGTGATCGTCGAGGGGACGGACGAGGCGGTCGTGACGCCGTCGACCGCGTGGCGCGAATACGAGTTCAAGGGCAAGCCCGGTGACGTCATGCACCGGCCGTCGCAGTTCGCGCCGTACCACCTGCGCCTCGACTGGCTCATGTGGTTCGCAGCGATGTCGTCACCGACGTACCACGAATGGTTCGTCCCGCTGATCGCGAAGCTGCTCGAGGCGGATCCGCAGGTGCTCGCCCTGCTGCGACACGATCCGTTCGCGGGATCGCGACCACGCTTCGTGCGCGCTCGCCTGTTCCTCTATCGCTTCACGACGCCGGCGGAGCGCCGCCAGACCGGCGCTTGGTGGCATCGCCGGTACGTGTCCGAGTATGTCCGGCCGGTGACGCTGCGCATGGCGGCCTGACGGCCGCTGGCGCGGTCCTTGCGACCTGGCGCCTCGTGAGCTTCGATCCGGGGAAGCGCCTCGATCCGTCGCAGGTCGAGGACCGGCGCGGCGGCGGTCTCTCCGGGCCCGTCCTCGCCGGGGGCGGCGGGATCGGCCTCATCGTGCTGCTCGTCGCGTCCCTCCTCCTCGGCGTCGATCCGAGCGAGGTCCTCGGTCCCGCGCTGCAGGCGCCGCCGCAGACCGACGTCCAGCAAACGGCGCAGGAATGCCAGACCGGCGCGGACGCGCAGCGCCGCACCGATTGCCGCGTCGTCGGCTTCGTCAACAGCGTGCAGGCGTACTGGACGGACGAGTTCGCGCGCCGCGGCGCGCGCTACGAGCCCGCGAAGACCGTGATCTTCAGCGGCTACGTCCAGGCCGGTTGCGGTCTCGCCAGCACGGCGCAGGGTCCCTTCTACTGCCCGCTCGACGATCGCGTGTACCTCGACACGACGTTCTTCGACGACCTACGCGCACGCTTCGGCGCGCAGGGCGGACCGTTCGCCGAGGGATACGTCATCGCGCACGAGTACGGGCACCACGTGCAGGACCTGCTCGGCATCCTCGAGAACACCGGTGGCACGGGACCCCAGAGCGCGTCGGTGGCGCAGGAGCTGATGGCCGACTGCCTCGCGGGGGTCTGGGCGCGGCATGCCGCGGAGACCGGCTACTTGCGGCCGCCGTCCGAGAGCGAGATCGCGCAGGCGATCGACGCGGCGGCGGCGGTCGGCGACGACCGCATCCAGCGGGAGACGCAAGGCCGCGTGACCCCGGAGCGCTGGACGCACGGATCATCGCAACAGCGACAGACCGCCTTCCAGACCGGATACCGGACGGGCGACCTCGGTTCGTGCGGCGCCGGCTAGCACCGGCCGCTGCGCGCATCTGAACGGAACGGTCGCGTCGAGCGACATCGCTCGCTCGTCCGCCCGAACGTGCGGTCAGCCCCGCGCGTTCAGCAAGAGGATGAAGATCGCGATCGCCCTCCTCCTCTTGATCGGGACGCTCATGAGCACAGCGGCGGCCCGCCCGGCCGCCGCGCTCACGTGCACCGCGAGCGTCGGGCCCGGCATCCCGCCGCCGGCCTCGGTGCCGGCGGGCATCCCCGGGTTCCACGCGGCCTGGTACGGACAGAGCGGCTATCCGACGCTCTGCCCAGGACTGCGCTCGACCGCGACGGTGGCCTACTCGAACAGCGGCTCGCTCGGCTGGGTCCAGGGCCGCATGGGCGAATCGGCGTACCTCGGCACGTGGGGACCCGAGCCCGGGCAGGACCGCGCGTCCATCCTCGGCGGCGACGGCACCTCGGGCTCGCCGAACACCGGCTGGCCGAACTACGACCGGATCGCGGTGCAGCCCGCCGCCTACGTGGGTCCCGGCCAGGTCGCGTGGTTCCAGTTCACGATCCAGGCGCCGACGACGCCCGGCTATTACCGCCTCTACCTCCGCCCGCTCATCGAGGGCGCGACGTGGATGGAGGACTACGGCGTGTTCTGGCTCGTGACCGTCCTGAATGCCGACGGCACGCGGCCTCCCGCGCCGCCCGCGGTGTCGAGCCCGATCGGCCACAGCGTCCTCTCGGTGGCGACCGCGCGCGGGACGTTCACGGCGCACGTCATCAAGGAGCCGCTCGCGTCCGTCACCGTGAAGACGCTCACCGCGAACGCGACGGACTGCACCAGCGACTGCCCGGTGAAGCCGCTCGAGCGCTACGTGACCGAGGCCGGCGGCTTCGCCGGGATGCACGGGACGTACCTCTGCCCGCCGGACTACTCGTGGTGCGCGGGCAAGGTGAACTCCTACGAGTACGCCGTCTTCAACACCGACCTGCGGAAGTGGCTCAACGCATGGGCGCTCGTCTCGCCGACGAACGGGCTCGCCACGTTCGTCGGCGGCACGCCGCGCTTCTACCGGCACACGTATTCGTATGACCGCAGCCCCGTGACAGCGGCGATCTCGAACTTCCCACTCCTGCTGCAGAACGGCGCGGTCGTCGACTCCGAGGCGGAGCAGACGGCGGCGCAGAAGGCGCGCGGCATGAAGGGCTCGATCGGCGTCGACGGGCAGTACGTGTACCTCGCGCTCGTGTCGAACGCGTCGGTGACGGAGTCCGCGTACGTCCTCCAGGCGCTCGGCGTCCGCGACGCGCTGAACCTCGACGGCGGCGGCACGTCGGCGATGTGGTTCGGTGGCTCCTACACGGTCGGACCCGGCCGCCTGCTGCCGAACGCGGTCGTCCTCACCTCGCGGTAGCGACCGTTAGCGGAACTTCACCCGGCCTTCCTTGTCGGAGGGCCACTCTGCATCGGCATCGTCGACGATGAGCACGAACTTCCCGCCCCAGTGCGGCGTCGGGTACGCGCCGTCGTTGCGCTCGATGTTCACGTTCGACCCGTCGGGCATCTTGATCACGGCCTGATAGGCGAAGCCGAACCACCACTCGTCGCGTAGCCACTCCTCCATGAGCAGCAGATGTCCGGTCTGGAACGTCGGCGCGCGGTACTTGTCGGGCCGCCGGCTCGCCGTCTCCTGCCGCATGTCACCGCGCTGCGGGTCCTCGACCACCACGCCGGTGATCTTATTGGCCGGGTCGTCGTAGTACGTTCCGTACGTCCCCTGGAAGCCGATGACGAGCGGCCCGTGCTGCCCGGCGAGGGTGATCGCCATCACCGGCTTGCCGCTGCGGAAGAGCCAGTACACGGCGGCGGCCGTCGCTTCCTCGCGCGTGTTGAAGCGGTAGTAGTGGTAGTTGTTCCGCGGATCGAGCCGCTTCTGCACGGTCGCGATCGCGACGGGGTCGATGCCGGGATCGTTGCTGCGGTTGAACTGCCGTGCGAGCTCGAGGATCTGGGTCGCCGTCATCTTGTCCTGGCCGGTCGTGTAGTTCTGGATGATCCGGGAGCTCGCGGCCGCGCACGCGAGCGGCTCGCCCTTCGGATCCTCGAACTCGGTGAACCACTGCACGCCGTCGAGGCGGTCACCCATCGTCCTGAACTTGTGGTCGATCGGGAATTTCCCGGCCGCGGTGGTGACGACGAGCCGCGCGACGTGGTCGGTCGCGCCCTTCAGGAAACCGGCGCACCCGAACGTCCCCTTCACGCCCGATGGATCGACCGTCGCGGCGCAGTCGAACGGTGGGGCGGGCTCGAGCGCGACGGTCGCCGCGCTCACCTTGTCGGTGGACGTCCACTGCGCGTTCAGGAAGCGCGCCGCCTGCTTGCAGCACGTGTCGTGGGCGATCTTCACCTCCGGCGCGCGCGCGGTGGGCGAGGCCGTCGGCGTCGCGCTCACGGCCACGGCGGGGGCGGCCGCGTTCGGTCCGATGGGAAGGATCCCGAGGACCGCTCCATAGAGCGCTCCCGCGAAGAGCATGGCGAGGCCGACCATGATCGCCATCGGCCTCATGTCGCTGCGACCGCTCATGTGCGCCTCTATCCTGACGCACCGGTCGTGGCCTCCCGCTCCATCTCACCCATCCGACACCGCATCGACGCCCGCGTCCGCGTCCCGGCGTCCAAGAGCATCGCCAACCGCGAGCTGATCCTGTCGGCGCTCGCGCGGGGGCGATCCGAAGTGGACGTCGGGGCCATGGATCCCGGTGACGACGTGCGAGCCATGCAGGGCGCCCTCGCCGGCCTCGGCTACCAGGTCGACGGGCGAGCGAGCGGTGTCGTCCGCGTCAGCGGCGGCACGGGATCCACCGCGGACGTGTCGGTCGATGCGCGTGAGGCCGGAACGGTCGCGCGATTCGTGACGGCACTCGCCGCGACGCGGCCCGGCCGCACGACGATCGACGGCAGCGCGCGCATGCGCGAGCGGCCGATCACCGCCCTGGCGCGCGCTCTCCGGGACCTCGGCGCGCAGGTCGACGGCGACCGCTTCCCGCTCACGGTCACCGGTCCGCTCCGCGGCGGGAGCGTCGAGGTCCCGGGACACGAGTCGAGCCAGTTCGCGTCGGCCCTCCTGCTCGTCGGCGCCGCGACGGAGCATGGCCTCGAGCTGCGCGTTCCGGGCTCGATCGTCTCCGCACCGTTCGTCGAGCTCACGACGGCGGTCCTCGAGGACCGCGGCGTGAAGGTCGAGCGCCCCGCGGCGAACGTCTACCGCATCGCGCCCCAGCGCGTGAAGGCACGCCGCGTGACGGTCGCGGGCGACGCGACGGCCGCGAGCTACCCGGCCGCGGCCGCGGCGATCCTCGGTGGGCGCGTGACGATCGAGAACATCGACACGCATCGTCGGCCCGGAGGCCAGGGCGACATCCGCTGCTTCGACATCCTCGCGCGCATGGGTTGCAGCGTCTCACCGGGGTCCGGTGGCATCACCGTGCGACGGGGCGGCGCGCTGTACGGGATCCGCGAGAACGTGCGCGACATCTCCGACACGTTCCCGACGCTCGCGGTCGTCGCCGCGTGCGCCGACGGCCGCAGCGAGATCCTCGGCATCGGCCACACGCGCGGCCAGGAGAGCGATCGGATCGCGGCGGTCGCCCGCGGGCTGCGCGCGCTCGGGGGGCAGGCCACCGAGTACGCGGACGGCATCGCGATCGATCCGGCGCCGCTCCACGGCGGCACCG
>DASWDY010000064.1:0-10100 GCA_036395035.1 Candidatus Limnocylindria bacterium | reverse complement strand
AGCAGCGCGTCGAACTGCTCGGGCCGCGCATCGCCGAACGAGCGCTCGACCCTCGCGGTCTCACGGCCCTTGTCGCCCTTCAGGTCCTGGCCGGCCTGCAGGCCGACGATCGTGACCTCGTGTCCGGCCTCCCGGAGCGCGTCGTACGGCTGCTTGAACTCGGAGTCCTCGAACCCGTTGGCGAGCACACACGCGACCTTCATGGACGCACCTCCCCGTCGCCCGTACGGTACGTCGCTACCGCTCGCGCCGCAGCAGCGCGAGCGCGACCGCCTGCACGGTGAGCACGGCGAACGTCGCGAGCGAGAACGCGGCGACCGGGCCGAGGGGCACGAGCGCGAGCACGATGACCAGGAAGAACGACGTGAAGCCGAAGAGCCCCGCCACGAGCCCGCGCATGACGCCCGCGGCCGCATCCGCGCCGTCGGAGCGGTGCGCGAAGACCGTGAGGACCGTCGCGTAGAGCGGGAACCCCGACGCGATCCCGCTCGCGAGCGGACCGAGGAGCGGCGCGACGCCGGTGATCGCGACGACGAGCGCGGTCGCGATGACCGCGCGCAGGAGCAGGCCGTCCGGCCCGGCACGGCGGGTCGGACGTACGCGGTCGGCAGGCATCGTGCCCAGGCCGACCGCGAGCAGGGCGGCGGCCACGCCGGTCACGACGATCGTCGGCAGCGCGAGAGCGTGCATCGCGACGCCGACGACGAGGAAGGCGATCGTCCCGGCGGCCGTCCCCGCGACCCAGCCGCGCCGGCGCACGGCGACGTAGCCCATGGCGAAAGCGGCCTGGCCGATGACGCTGACGATCGAGCCGACGGCCGCGTCCGCGGCGAACACGCTCCCCTGCTCCACCGTGAGGAAGACCGAGACCGGCGCGGACGTGAACGGGAAGCCGACGAGCCATCCCGACACGGCGGGGCCCGCGCGCCGGCCGAGCAGCGTCGCGCTCACGATGAGCGCGGGGGTCAGGACGACCTTCAGGAGGAAGAGCGTTCGAGCAGTCTGCCGCCGACGACGCCCGCCGTCCTGCGGTAGCGTCGCGACGGATGCGCGAGCGCTTCCTCGATCACGTTCGCGCCGAGCTCGCGGCGATCGACGAGAGCGGCCTGTACAAGCGCGAGCGCCTCATCGACTCGCCGCAGGGCGCGGTCATCCGGCTCAAGACGGGGCAGGAGGTCCTGAACTTCTGCGCCAACAACTACCTCGGGTTGTCCGACGATCCACGGGTCGTCGCTGCCGCGCACGCTGCCCTCGACCGCTGGGGCTATGGCATGTCGTCCGTCCGGTTCATCTGCGGCACGCAGACGATCCACGCCGAGCTCGAGGCGAAGCTCACCGCGTTCCTCGGGACCGAGGCGACGATCCTGTACGGCTCGTGCTTCGACGCGAACGGCGGGCTCTTCGAGAACCTCTTCACCGAGGAGGACGCGATCATCAGCGACGCGCTGAACCACGCGAGCATCATCGACGGCGTCCGGCTGTCGAAGGCGCAGCGCTTCCGCTACGCCAACAACGACATGGCCGACCTCGAGCGCCAGCTCCAGGCGACGGCGGCATGCCGCTACCGGATCGTCGCCACCGACGGCGTGTTCTCGATGGACGGGATCGTCGCGGACCTGCGCTCGATCTGCGACCTCGCCGACCGCTTCGGCGGGCTCGTCATGGTCGATGACTCGCACGCCGTCGGCTTCATGGGCGCTACCGGCCGGGGATCCCACGAGCACGCGGGGGTCATGGGTCGCATCGACCTCCTCACGGGCACGCTCGGCAAGGCGCTCGGCGGCGCCTCCGGCGGATACACCAGCGGGCGGCGCGAGCTCGTCGACTACCTGCGGCAGCGCTCCCGGCCGTACCTCTTCTCGAACACGCTCATGCCGACCATCGCCGCGACGAGCGTCGCGGTCCTCGACCTCCTCGGCTCGACGAGCGACCTGCGCCACCGGCTCTTCGCGAACGCGCGCCGCTTCCGCGAGGGCATGACCGCGAGCGGCTTCCGGCTCGTCACGGGCGAGCATCCCATCGTCCCGGTGATGCTCGGCGACGCGGTCGTCGCGACGAAGATGGCGGACCAGCTCCTCGAGCGCGGCATCTACGTCATCGCCTTTGCATTCCCAGTGGTCCCGAGGGGCCAGGCGCGCATCCGCGTCCAACTCTCGGCGGCGCACGCGCCCGAGCAGGTGGACCGCGCCGTCGCGGCGTTCACCGAGGTCGGACGGGAGCTCGGCGTCATCGCATGAAGGCGCTCGTGAAGAGCCGGGCCGAGCCGGGCCTCTGGATGCAGGAGGTGGCCCGACCGGGCATCGGCCCGAACGACCTCCTCGTCCGCGTGCGGTACGCCTCGATCTGCGGCACCGACCTGCACATCTGGGAGTGGAACGCCTGGGCGCAGCGCACGATCCGCATCCCGCTCGTGGTCGGCCACGAGTTCGAGGGCGAGGTCGTCGAGATCGGCAGCGAGGTGAGCGGCTTCGAGCGCGGCGCGCGCGTGGCCGTCGAGGGCCACGTGACGTGCGGCCACTGCCGCAACTGCCGAGCGGGGCGGCGGCACCTGTGCCGCAACACCGTCGGGATCGGCGTGCAGCGCGACGGGGCGTTCGCGGAGCTCATCGCCGTGCCCGCCGTGAACGCGTACGTCATGCCGCCGGGCATGCCCGACGAGATCGGCAGCTGCCTCGACCCGCTCGGCAACGCCGTGCACAGCGCGCTCTCCTTCGACCTCGTCGGCGAGGATGTGCTCATCACCGGCGCGGGGCCCATCGGCGTGATGGCCGCGGCCGTGTCCCGCTTCGTCGGCGCGCGCTACGTCGTCGTCACGGACGTCAACCACTATCGCCTGGCGCTCGCCCGGCGCATGGGCGCGACGGTCGCGGTCGATCCGCGCGAGACGACGCTGAGCGCGGTCATGGGCGACCTCGGCATGCGCGAGGGCTACGACGTGGGGCTCGAGATGTCCGGCAGCCCCGAGGCGCTGCGCTCGATGCTCGAGGTGATGAGCAACGGCGGCCGCGTCGCGCTGCTCGGCATCCCGGACCGCGAGATCCCGATCGACTTCGACCGGGTGATCTTCCGCGGGCTCACCCTCAAGGGGATCTACGGCCGCGAGATGTTCGAGACCTGGTACCGCATGGGGGTGATGCTCCAGAGCGGCCTCGACATCACGCCGGTCATCACGCACCGGTTCCCGGCCGCGCGATCCGCCGAGGCGTTCGAGGTCGTGCGCTCGGGCCAGTGCGGGAAGGTCGTCCTCGACTGGACCTCCTAGCCATCCGTCCGTGAGGGGCGTCCGCTGGAGCTGACGCCCCTCACGAAATGGATCAGGCGGCGTCGACGATGAAGTAGGAGAACGATGTCGGCGCGTTCGTCCGGTCGGACAGGTGGACGATGAACGATCCGGACGCGCGCTCGACCCACTGCACCGCAGCCTTCTTGCCCGGATCGCTGGTGAGCTGCACCGTGATGTGGCTCGCCGGCGTGGCTCGCGCGTCCGTCACGACCGCGCTGTCTGTATCCGGCGGGACGATGCCGCCGCCGACGCTGCTGAAGAGCGAACGGCCGACGACGCGAAGCCCGACGCCCGTCGGGCTCGTATTCTCGGCCGAGACGGCGGGGCCGACACCCGTGCCCGCTCGCAGGGCGACGATCGCGGGTCCGTTCCCGCTGCCGTCACGGTTCGCGAAGAGCGCCGCGCCCGGTCCCTCGCCGATGCGGCCCGCGTAGATCCCTGGACCGAGAGCGGAGCCTTGGTGCACGCCGGTGATCGCGGCCCCGTTGCCGCTCCCGTTGCGCTCCGCATGGACGCCGTCGCCCATGCCGTCGTCGTTGCGCAGCCCGACGACGGCTGAGCCGCCGCCCTGACCGACGCGCTGTGCGATGATCGCGGGTCCGTTCCCACTTCCGTCCCGGTCCGCGAAGAGCGCCGCGCCGTCGCCGGCGCCGAGACGCGCCGCTGAGACGCCGGGCCCGCTGCCGGAGCTGTCGTTGATGCCCGACACGCCGGCGCCCTGTCCGGATCCGCTCCGACGCCCGTGAACGCCGTCGCCCTGGCCGTCCTGCTCGCGCCAGCCGGAGATCGCCGCGCCTGGGCCGCTGAGGCGTTGCGCGAAGATCGTGTCGCCATCCCCTCCTGCGCGGGTCGCCTGCACCGCGTGCCCGAAACCCGCGCCGTCGCGATACGCCTGGAGCGCGCTGCCCGGGCCCGGGGCCTGACGGACGGCGAGAACCCCGACCCCGAGACCGAGCTCGCCGTTGTCTATGCCGTGGATGCCGCCGAAGCCCGCGATCGCCGGACCGCCGCCCGCGTTCGAGACGTGCAGCGCGGGCTGATCGGGGATGGATCCGGTCAGCGCGGTCGGGATGCCATCGGTCTGGTTCGCCGGGGAGAGGCCGGTGCGGAGATGCATGACGTCGTCCGGACCCGCGTGTCCCGCTTCGGCGCTCGTCGTTCGGAGCAGGACGAGACCTGTGGCCGCTGCGAGCGCCGCGGCGAGCCTGCGGCGCGGACCCCTGAGCTCTAACACGCCCTTTCCTCCTCGCTCGTCCATCGGCCGGACGAGCGGCGGCAGCCTAGTCTTGCGTGCGGCCCCTGGTGGTCCGGTGGATCGCCATCCACGCGTGTTCTCGGGCACACAGTGGTGCCTGCGGAGCTGCGCGACCTAGCTCCGGCCGGGCAGCATCACGCCGCCCGCGCCGGCGCGGGCCGGGTCGAGGAGCGGCTGGCGCACCAGGTCGGGCGGCTCGCCGCCGGCGAACCACCACACGACCTCGAGGTTCGCGCGGTAGAGCGCGTCGAACACCGCGTCCTCGGGGCTCGAGTTCCGGCTCGAGTACCACCAGAACCAGTCGCTGCCCTCGGCGACCATGAGCGCCTGCCGCACGTTCGTCGGCATCTCGCGCAGCGAGCCCCACTGCCGCTGCGCGAACGAACGGGTCGCCTCGAGCGCGGTCCACGCCTGCAGGTGCGTCTCTTCGCCGATCCACACGCGGAAGCTCGCGTCGATCCACGACCCCGAGTGCAGTCCGGGCAGCTCGACGGTCGGCGGGTTCGCGTCGAGGTATTCGCTCACGCGCACGGTCTCGAACCGGTCGTCGGCCTCGAGCTGGCCGTAGAGGCGACGCAGGAAGTCGTTCCCGTTGTTGCGGTATCCCTCCCACGCGTTCTCGCCGTCGAGGATGATCGACGCGAGCCACGGTCCGCCGTGGTCGGGCAGCCGCTCGCGCGCGCGCGCGAGCTTGCCGATGAGGTCCCCCACCGCGTCGCTCGGATCCATGCCGCCGTAGGCGAAGCCGATGCGGTCCGACAGGACGCGGTCACGGAAGATCGCGTACCCGCCATTCGAGAGACGGTATGGCCGATAGAGCAGCTCGGGCTGCATGAGCGCTTCCGTCTCGTCGCGGTAGAGCTCGGTGCCGATCGACCGCGCGAGCACGCCCTCGTCGGACGCGAACCACATGAGCCCGGCGTTCTTGATCGCGTCGGCGGCCTCGGGCGAGATCGAGCCCTCGGACGGCCACACGCCGCGGGGCTTCGCGCCGAACGCGCGCTGGTGTGACGCGATCGCCTCCTCGAGCTGGACCTGCGCGTCCTCGGGGAACGCGAAGGGGCGTTCGGGAAGGATCGCCTCGGGGTCCGCGCGATGCGCCGAGCCGGCGTCGATGAGGAGCGGCAGGATCGGGTGGTAGTAGGGCACGGTCATGATCTCGACCTGTCCCTGGCGCTCGAGGCGGTGATAGAGGTGCGGCGCGCCCGACGCCATGAACCGCTGCCGACCGATGACGTAGCGCACCTCCTCGCGCGTGAAGTTGCGGCCCTTGTCGCGCAGCCCCGCGAGCTTGTCGTCGCCCGCGATGTCGTCCGGATCCATCCATGCGAGGTTGAACCAGAGGGCGAGGTCGACGAAGTAGTCGTCGGCGAAGAGCTCGGGGCGGTCGCCGGCGACCATCGCCATCTGCAGCAGCCGGCGGTACTCGTCGTACTGGCTGATGACGTTGCCGTGATGGATGGAGAAGAAGCGTCGGAGCATGTGCCGCTTCTCTTCGGTGTCGAGGGCGGCCTCGACCGTGCGCATCGTCACTCGCGTGTCCTCGTCGTCGGCGCCCCGCGAGTAGTCCTCGAGCTGGTCGCGCAGCGACGGGACCATCGTGAAGTGCGCCTTCACCCCGGGGAACTCCTGGAGCAGCCGCGCCATGTGGAGGTAGTCCTTCGACGCGTGGAGCCGCACCCAGGGCAGCACGAACTCGCTCGTCTGCGGGTGCTTGTAGTAGGGCTGGTGCATGTGCCAGATGATCGCGACGGGCAGCTTGCCGTTCATGCGGCCGCCTCCCGGGATGCGTCGCGCAGGCGCCGCTGCACCATGTCGGCGGGCAGCGTCGCGAGGAGCCATCCCGCCTTCGGTCCCGTCGGCCGCCCCAGGAACGCGATGTAGATCGACGCGAACGCGTCCTTCGACACCTTCCCGACCTCGCTCGGGGGGACCCCTCGCTCGGCCGCAGTGCTCGCCCTCGTGGGCCCCTCGCCCCCTCGGGCTGCGCGCTGCGGGGACGGCGGATCCACTAGACCCACTTCGCGCGCGATCCCGTAGAGGCGCTGCTGCAGGTCGTCGGGGTCCATGCCGTCGGTCACGACGTCCGCGGCCCGCGCGAGGAACTCGCGCTGCGCGCGCGTGAGGGCGCGCGCGGCGTCCGGAAGGTCGTCGTGGACGCGGAACTTCGCTTCCTCAGGTGCCCAGCGCTCGAGCCAGATGCGTGCCAGCTCGATGCGCCGCCGGAGGTCGGCCGCCTCGCTCGCCGTGAGCGGCGCGCCCTTCCGCTCGGCCGCCTTGCGCAGCGGGTCGGCGCTCGGGATCTGCAGCCAGTCCGCGACGATCGAGAAGCGCACGCGGTATCCCGCCGGCGCCGGGTCGGGCTCGACCTGCGAGAGCGCCCACGACTTGCCGAGGTCGCTCTCGGGATCGACCGCGTACTGGTCGGCGCAGCGGTCGTATTCGTCCAGGAGCCGCGGAAGGCTCATGCCCGTCGGGTCGAAGTCGATGTGCCGCTTCGGGTCGGTGCGCAGCATGAGGAAGCGGACGATCTCCGGCGGGTAGACGCCGACCAGCTCGTGCGCCGCGATGCCGAGCTTCGCCCACTCCTCGGGGCGCGACGTCGACATCTTCTTCCCGCCGAGATTGAGGAACTCGTGCGCGAGCCCGCGCGGCGGCTCCTTCTTCCACACCTCGCGGTAGATCTCGTTGGCGCGGTCGCGCGAGCCGCCCTCGGTGAGGAGGTCCTTCCCACCCTCCTCGTATGTCACCGCGAAGTGGTCCCACATCGCGCACCACTGGAGGTTCCAGTAGAGCTTCGCGTTCCCCTTGAACGGCGAGATGCGCCCGCTGTGGCCGCAGCCCTCCGCCCACGCGACGTAGTCCTTCCGGCAGTCGTACGCGACGGTGCCGCCGTCGTAGTCGTGCGCCGCGGTCGTACCGATGCGGCCGCAGCTCTCGCAGATGACCGCGATCGGCAGCCAGCGGTCGTCCTTCTTCACGTTCGCGACCTCGGCGTAGATGCGGCGGATCGTCGCCGCGTTGCGCAGGACGAGGTCGATCTGCCGGTCGAGCGCGCCGGAGCGGTAGAGGTCGCGCAGCCAGTGGACCTCCTCGGGGCGGATCCCGAGGAGCGCGAACGTCGCGAGGTAGCGATCGGCGTTGTAGCGCGCGAAGTCGCTGTACGCCGGATCCGGCGAGGGGATCGCGCAGAGCGGCTTGCCCATGTGCTCGGCCATCCCGGCCACGAGCTTCATCGATGCCGAGTCCATCGGGTCGTAATCGTCGATGGTGAAGACATAGCGGATGCGCAGCCCGCGCCGCTTGAACGTGCGATAGAGCGCGTCGGTGATGATCGGCCCCCTCAGGCCGGAGATGGGCACCGTGCCTGAGGGGGTCTTCGAATCACGGATGACGTGGTCGCGGTCGGGTGCGAGGAGGCTGGCCTCCTCGTCGGCCCAGAAGGTCATCGGTCGATGATGACCTTAGCTGACCCCCAGGATCTTCATCTGCAGGGTGCCCGCGGGGACCGTGAGCTTCACCGTCTCGCCGGGGCGGTGCCCGAGGAGCGCCTTCCCGACCGGGGACTCGTTGCTGATGCGGCCCTCGCCCGGCGAGGCCTCGGCGGAACCGACGATGACGTACTCGTTCCGCTCGCCCTCGGCCTCGACGATGACCTTGCTGCCGATCTCGACGAGGTCGTGGTGGCCGTTCTGCTCGATGACGACGGCCTTCTTCAGCATCTGCTCGAGCGAGAGGATCCGCCCCTCGAGGAACGCCTGATCGTTCTTCGCCTGCTCGAGCTCGGAGTTCTCCGAGAAGTCACCGAACTCCATCGCGTTGTGGATGCGCTCGGCGACCTCGCGGCGCTTATGCGTGCGCAGCTCCTCGAGCTCGGCCTCGAGCTTCTTCAGCCCATCGGCGGAGACGTAGACAGGCTTGTCCGTGTTCATGTGGAGCCCCCCTTCGGCTGGGTCGCCTCGGAACGGCCTCCGAGGACCAAAAAAGGCCCTGGAGGCGGACCTCCAGCACCTCTCCCAGATACCCTCTGTGTCCACCCATTGTATACGCCCCGCCCGCGCGCGACCGCCTTTCGCCGCCGGCTGCTGGCCTGGTATCGCCGCGACGGCCGCGATCTCCCGTGGCGCCGGACGCGCGATCCATACCGGATCCTCGTCTCCGAGGTGATGCTCCAGCAGACGCAGGTATCGCGGGTCGTCCCGGCATACGGGCGCTTCCTTTGTCGCTTTCCCTCCGTTCGCGCGCTGGCGCGCGCACCGCTCGGCGAGGTGCTCGTCGAGTGGAGCGGGCTCGGCTACCCACGCCGGGCGCGTGACCTCCACCGTGTCGCGCGCGCGACCTCGGGTCGCCTACCGACCGACGTCGCTGCGCTCGATGCGCTGCCAGGCGTCGGTGCGTACACCGCCGGCGCGGTCGCGTGCTTCAGCACGGGCGCTCCCGTCGCCTTCGCCGACACGAACATCCGGCGCGTCCTCGGGCGAGTGCTCCTCGGACGGACGGCGTCGGAGCGCCAGGCGCTCGAGCTCGACGCCGCGGTCCTCCCGCCTGGCGATGCCGCGCGGTGGCACCACGCGCTCATGGACCTCGGCGCGACGGTCTGCGTGTCGCGCGCGCCGCGCTGCGACGTCTGCCCGGTGTACGACACGTGTCTCGCGAAGGGGGTCGACGCGGCGCCCGCCGTCCGCCGTCAGGCGGCGTTCTCGACGAGCGATCGACGCGTCCGCGGCGCGATCATGAAGGCGCTGACCACGCGTGGATCGATCGGGATACGAACTTTGAACAAGCTCGTGGCCGACCCGAGAGTGCCGCGGCTCGTGGCCGAGCTCGCGAAGGAAGGTCTCGTGATGTTCTATCGCGGGCGCGTCGAGCTACCGGGTCTCGTCAGAGGACATATGTGAGATAGCGCGCTTTCCGTCCGAGATGACGCGGAAAACGCGCGATCTCACATGCATGCCCGAAAGGAGCTAGGCCGCCTCGAGCCTGGCCGTCGTGGCCAGCACCTCATCGCGGATCATCGCTTTCACCGACGCGACCGGACGCTCGTACTTCTGCTGGATCGCCTCGCTGACGCGCGCGTTCTCGGCGTCGTCCGTCACGAGCTTCGCGCGCACGGCGATGCGGCGCGGCCCGATGTGGATGGCGCCCTCGCCGCGGCGCATCAGCTCGCGGAACCAGCGCCCGTTCGGTCCGCGCACCGACCGTACGTACGGCACGTCACCGACGACCACGATCCAGATCGTGACGCGGTGCACCTCGCCACGTGGCGACGACGTCTCGACCGTCACCTCGTGCTTCGCGCTGAAGGCCTCGAGCACGATCGGCGGGAAGGGGCTCATCGGTCGAGCGGTGGCCCGGCGATGGCGAGTGCGTAGCGGTCGGCCGGCAGGAACGTGCGCGCGATCTCGATGACCTGCTCCTTCGTCACGGCGCGGATCTGCTCGGCGTAGTGCTCGTAGTGGTCGAGGCCGAGGTCGAAGAGCTCCTGCTCGAGGACCATCTGCGCGATCCCGCCGGGCGACTCGAGCGCGACCCGCAGCTCGCCCGTGAGCTTGTCGTGCGCGA
>DASWDY010000063.1:0-5090 GCA_036395035.1 Candidatus Limnocylindria bacterium | reverse complement strand
CTCCAACGGAGCGATATGGGTGAGCGAGTGGAACGCCGGGCAGGTCGCGCGCTATGAGCCGGCGACCGGGCAATGGAAGGAATGGAAGCTGCCGGGCACACGCCCGCAGGCGTACGCCGTGTTCGTCGACGACCGCGACATCGTCTGGCTGTCCGAGTGGAGCGCGAGCGCGATCGTCCGATTCGACCCCGCGACCGAGAGGTTCGAGTCCTTCCCGCACGCGGCGAACGGCGGAGTGCGCCAGATCCACGGGCGACCGGGCGAGGTGTGGGGAGCGCTCTCGGGTCTGGACAAGCTGATCCTGCTTACGACCCGCTGATGCATTTGACACCCCTGTAGTAGGCGGCTGGAATGGTCCGTAGTGGCCGCGATAGAGCGTGAATTCCCGGTCCCCCGCGTCGGATACAGCGGCATCCTCGAGTGGATCGCCACCGTCGACCACAAGCGGATCGGCATCCTCTATCTCGGGACGACGTTCTTCTTCTTCCTCGTCGGTGGCCTGCTCGCGCTCGGGATCCGCACGCAGCTCGCGACCCCCGACGGGACGTTCCTCACGGCGCAGCAGTACAGCGCCGCGTTCACGATGCACGGGACGACCATGATCTTCCTCGCGGTCGTCCCGCTCTTCACCGGGTTCGCCAACTTCATCGTTCCGCTGCAGCTCGGCGCGCGCGACATGGCCTTCCCCCGCCTCAACGCGCTCTCGTACTGGCTCCTCCTCGCCGGCGGGATCATCCTCTACTCGAGCTTCCTTCCCTTCGCGGGCGGTCCGCCGAACGCGGGATGGACGAACTACGTCCCGCTCTCGACGAAGGCCTTCTCACCACAGCTCGGCGAGGACCTCTGGCTCATCGGCCTGACCGTCCTCGGGTTCTCGTCGATCTTCGGCGCGCTGAACATGATCGTCACGATCTTCGCGCTGCGCGCGCCGGGCATGACCTTCCACCGGCTGACGTTGTTCGCGTGGAGCGTGCTCGTGACGAGCTTCCTGCTTGTGCTCGCGATGCCGTTCCTCACCGTCGCGGGCGTGATCCTGCTGTTCGACCGCATCGCCGGCACCACGTTCTTCACGGTGAGCGAGGGGGCCGACCCGCTGCTGTGGCAGTTCCTCTTCTGGTTCTTCGGGCACCCCGAGGTCTACATCATGGTGCTGCCCGGCTTCGGGATCGTCTCCGAGGTCCTGCCGGTCTTCTCGCGCAAGCCGATCTTCGGCTACAAGATGATCGCGTACTCGTCGGTCGCGATCGGCTTCCTGTCCTTCTCGGTGTTCGTCCACCACATGTTCGTTGCGGGCATCGACACGCCGCTCCAGACGTTCTTCATGGCGTCGACGATGCTCATCGCCGTCCCCACGGGCGTGAAGATCTTCAGCTGGCTCGGCACGCTGTGGGGCGGCTCGCTCCGCTTCAAGACGCCGATGCTGTTCGCGCTCGGCTTCCTCGCCACGTTCACCATCGGCGGCATTTCGGGCGTGTTCCTCGGCTCGGTACCGGTCGACTTCCAGCTGTCCGACACGTACTACGTGGTCGCGCACATCCACTACGTGCTGATGGGCGGCGCGATGTTCACCGTGTTCGCCGGGCTGTACTACTGGATCCCGAAGATCACTGGCCGGATGCTGAACGAGCGCCTCGGCCAGATCCACTTCTTCCTGATCTTCATCGGGTTCAACCTCACGTTCTTCCCGCAGCACCAGCTCGGCCTCGAGGGCATGCCGCGGCGCACGTACCACTACCTGCAGTCGCCCGAGTGGGGGACGCTGAACCTCATCTCGACGATCGGCTCCTACCTCATCGCCGTCTCGATCCTCTTCTTCCTGTTCAACTTCTTCGTGAACGTCGTCCTGAAGCAGGGCCGGCCGGCGGGTGACGATCCGTGGCAGGGCGACACGCTCGAATGGGCCACCGCGTCGCCGCCGCCGCCCTACAACTTCGCGCGCATCCCGGCCGTGCACAGCGCGCGGCCGCTCAAGGAAGACGTCGCCGCGCACGTCTAGCGCGACGCCTATGACGACCTCGCCCGCATATCGCCGGCTCGTCTGGCTCGCGCTCGCCGCGACGCTCCTCGTCGTCATCTGGGGCGGCATCGTCCGCGTGAGCGGCTCCGGCCTCGGCTGTCCCGACTGGCCGCTCTGCCATGGACAGTTCCTGCCGGCGCTCGACATCGCGACGCAGATCGAGTGGACCCACCGCCTGCTCGCGCTCGTGTCCGGCGTGAGCGTCGCCGCGCTCGCGGCGTGGACGGCGCTCCGCTACCGCTCTGACCGCGTCCTGTTCCCGCTCGCGCTCCTCGCGGGCGTGCTGTTCGTGCTGCAGGCGGTCCTCGGCGGCGTCGTGGTGCTCCTCGAGCTGCCGCACACGTGGGTGACCGCGCACCTCGCCAATGCCGAGATCCTCCTCGCCGTCCTCACGGTCCTCGCGGTCGTCGTGCGCTGGCCGCACCTCGCCGTCGAGGCACGCCCCGACGCCGCCGCGTGGCTGACGGCGTCCGCGGCTGCGGGCACCTTCCTGCTCATGCTGAGCGGCGCGTACGTGCGCGGTGCCGACGCGGCGACCGCGTGCGGCTCGTGGCCGCTGTGCGACGGCGCGTCGTTCGGGTCGGACGCGTCCCAGGCCGTGCACATGCTGCATCGCTACATCGCCGCGCTCGTCGGCGTCCTCATCGCGCTCGCCGCCGCCGCGGCGTGGCGCCAGCGGCATCGCCATCCGGCGCTGCGGCCGCTCGCCGCGCTCACGCTCGGGCTCTTCGCGCTGCAGGTGGCCGTGGGCGCGGCGAACCCGCTCACGGCGTTCTCGCCCGTCGCGCTCGGCGCGCACCCCGCCGTGGCGTCGCTCCTGTGGTGCGCCCTCGTCGCGCTCGCCGTCATCCAGTGGCGGCCGCTCCTGCCCGAAGGCATCGGTATCGCGCGCGACATGGTGGCGCTCACGAAGCCCGCGATCATGTCGCTCCTGCTGCTCACCGCGCTCGGCGGCATGTTCCTCGCCGAGCGGGGCGTGCCGCCGTTCGGCGTGCTCCTCGCGGTCCTCGTCGGCGGCGCGTGCGCGAGCGGCGGGGCGTCCGCGCTCAACCACTACTACGACCGCGACATCGACGAGCTCATGCGCCGCACCCGCCGGCGCCCGCTCCCGGCGCACCGCGTCTCGACGCGCGCGGCCGTCGTCCTCGGGCTCGTGCTGAACGTCGTCGCGTTCGCCGTGCTGTGGGTCGGCGCGAACCCGCTCGCCGCCGGCCTCGCCCTCGCCGGGACGATCTTCTACATCGCCGTCTACACGCTGTGGCTGAAACGTACGACGACGCAGAACATCGTCGTCGGCGGCGCCGCGGGCGCGATCCCGCCGCTCGTGGGGTGGGCCGCGATCACGGGGTCGCTCGACCTGCCGGCGTGGCTGCTCTTCGCGATCGTCTTCTTCTGGACGCCGGCGCACTTCTGGGCGCTCGCGCTGCTCATCCGCGACGACTACGAGCGCGCGATGGTTCCCATGCTCCCGGTCGTGCGCGGCGACCGCGCGACCACCTGGGCGATCCTGCAGTACGCGGCGAGCCTCGTGCCGCTCACGGTGCTGCTCTTCCTCATCGGCGCCGCCGGGATCGTGTACCTCGTCGCCGCGCTCGCGCTCGGCGGGATCTTCGTCTGGTACGCGGTGCGCCTCGTTCGCGCGGCCGAGGCACGGCGGCGCGCCGTCGCGCGCGGCGCCTACCTCTACTCGCTCCTGTACCTAGCGCTGCTCTTCGTCGCGATCATGGTGGATAGCACGGTACGGCTGCCGCTCTAGCCGTTCTGCTCCCGGCCACCGCCGCGCTGTATCTCGTCGGCGCGCAGCGCTCCCGCATCCATGGACATGCGTGGCCGCCGTGGCGCACGGCCTTCTTCATCCTCGGATGCGCCGCGATCGCCGCGTCCCTCCTCTCGCCGATCGATGCCCTCGCGGAGGACCTCTTCAGCGTCCACATGATCCAGCACATGCTGCTGATGGTCGTCGCGGCGCCGCTCCTGCTCCTCGGCGCGCCGATCCGGCCGCTCGCGCGCGGGCTCCCGCGGCGCGTCCGCGTCGGCGTGATCCGCCCCATCGCCCGCAATGACGCGGTGCGCGCCGCGGTCCATGCGCTCCGTCATCCGCTCATCGCGGGCGCGCTCTACATCTTCGGCCTCTACGCGTGGCACGTCCCGGCGCTCTACGACGCGGCGCTCGCGAACGAGGGCGTGCACGTGCTCGAGCACGCGTGGTTCATGACCACCGCGCTCCTCTTCTGGAGCTGCGTCATCGACCCCGAGCCGTTCCGCGCGACGCTGCCGTACCCCGCCCGGATCGTGTACCTCCTGCTCGCGGGTGCGGGACAGAACACGATCCTCGGCGGGCTCCTCGCGTTCTCGACCCGCCTGCTCTACCGCTCGTACGAGGGGCGCCCCGAGCGCTTCGGGTTCGACGCCGTCGTCGACCAGCGCGTCGGCGGCGCGATCATGTGGGTGCCGGGCGACCTCATCTTCCTCGCCGCGGCGTCGCTCTCGTTCTTCCTCTGGCTGGCCGAGGAGGAGCGCCAGCAGCTCCGGCGCGAGGGCCGGGCGTAGCTGCTGCTACTTCTGGGTGAGGAGGAACTGCACGATCTTCGAGATCGTGTCCTGGTCGAGGTTCAGGTTGGGCATCTGCGTCCCCGGCTTCACGCCGGGTGGGTTCGAGATCCACTTCCGCAGGTTCTCCTCGTTCACTGGGCTGAGGACGCCGGCGATGTCCTTCTTCGACGCGATATTCGTGAGTGGCGGACCGACTTTCCCACCCGTGAGCCCCGTGATCGTGTGGCATCCGGCGCAGGCGAGCGTCTTGAAAAGTTCGCGTCCGGCCTTGGTCTCCTCGGAGTTGCGCCTGTTGTAATCCTCGATCGCCGTCTTCGCCCATGTCGCGTACTCGCTGGTCGGATGAACGACGACGCGCAGAAGCATGTCCGCGTGTCCGTCGCCGCAGAACTCGAAGCACTGACCCTTGAACTCCCCGACGCGGTCCGCCTGCAGCGCGAGGAACGTCGTCCGGCCGGGGACGAGATCCTTTTTCCCGCCGAGGTTCGGGATCCAGAACGAATGGATGACGTCCTGCGAC
>DASWDY010000062.1:0-4875 GCA_036395035.1 Candidatus Limnocylindria bacterium | reverse complement strand
ATCCGCCGCGCCCGGCATCGCCGAAGATCCGAGCCGCAGCCTGGCACGTGAGGAACGTTCCACCGAGGTCGACCTTGAGGATCCGCTCCCAGACCTCGAAGCTGAGGTCCGCGACGCGCGCCGAGCTCTGGCGGATGCCCGCCGACGCGACGAGGCCATCCAGCGCACCGAAGCGGCGGACGGTCGCGTCGAGCGCGGCTGTGATCGCCGCCTGATCGGTCACGTCCGCACCGATACCGAGGGCGCGCGCCCCGAGCCGCCCGGCCGCGTCGCGTGCGGCACTCTCGTTGAGGTCGATCACGGCGACGTTCCCGCCTCCTGCGATGACCCGCTCGGCGGTGGAGAACCCGATCCCGCTCGCGCCGCCGGTGATCGCGATCGTTCGTCCCTCGAACGTCATGTCAGTGCTCCTTCATCGATGTTGCTTACGTCTGGAACAGTCCGAGCTGGCGCACCGCGAGCGTGAACGCGATCCAGATCGCGAGCGCCGCGAGCGCGGAGAGAGCGAGCGGGATCCCCTGGCGCAATAAGGCCGCCAGCGCGACCAGGACCGCGATCGTCGGGAGCAGACCTGCGACGACGCCGCCGGTGAAGTCCGCCATGCGAACGACCGGCGTGCCGTCGAACGCGAGCCAGATCAAAGCGAGCGACGTCGTCGTCGGGAAGACGGAGATCCAGCCCCCGAGGACCGGATCGCGGCGCGCCACGAGGGTGACGCCCGCGATCACGACCGCCGACAAGAGGCTCCGCACGACGAGCTCGCCGATCACAGGGGATCGCCGGGAAGTCCGAAGCCCCGCGGGTCGAGGCCCGACTGGAACCAGGTGATGAAGCTGCGGATCGAGTACACCGGCATCTTCAACTGAGCGTGGAGCGCGCGGGCGAACGGCACCATGTTCGTGCACTCGAGCACCACGGCGCCCACATCCGGATGCTCCTGCGCGAGCTCTTGGCCACCGTCGAGGATGTCCTGCCGCGCCGCCATGACGTCGAGCTCGTCCCGGCTCTCCGCCATGTAGCGCCAGAACTCGCGGCGGTGCTCCATCCCGATCACGGGGGTATCCGCCCGAGCACCAGCTGCGCAGAGATGCGTCGGCGTGAGCCGTTCCGCCTGGAAGGTGAGAACGCCCGCCCGTTTGCCCTGCGGTAGGAGCCGCTCCACGAGCGGGATCTGCATCAGCGAGGACGCCGCGACGGGCACGGCGATCTCGGTCGCGAGCTCCTTCTGATAGATCGAGAGGAACCCGCAGCTCGTCGTGATCCCATCCGCACCGTCACGGACCAGCTTCCTCCCGGCTTCGATGAATGCGTCGAGCAGGCCGGTCGATCGGTCGCCCTGTTTGGCGGTGGTCACGCGCTCCCCGGTCGCGCCGGGGACGACCGCGTACAGAACGGGGAACGGCCACGTTCCGCCGTGGCCGATGTCGCCGGGGATCCGCGGAAAGCGCGTCTCGAGCATGAGGACCCCGACCGCGGCTCCATAGACCGTCTTGCCGCCATATGCGCGCAGGTCAGGTGCCTCGTTCATCCATCGCTCCTGTTTGACGGTTGACCGCCCGCTGTCGCCGCTTCACTATACCGAAACTGTACGCATTCTAGTGAAGTAAGGAGATGCCGCCATGCTCAAGGGGTCGCAGGTCGCCCTTCCCACGCCCTTCCGCGATGGCGAGGTCGACGAGGCAGCGCTCCGCGCGCTCGTGATCTCGAACATCGAGGGCGGGACCGGAGGGCTATTGGTCCTCGGCACGACCGGCGAAGCGCCGACCCTCACGGATGAGGAGCATCGCCGGGTCATCAAGCTGGTCGTCGACACCGCGGCGAAGCGCGTCCCCATCGTCGCGGGGTCCGGCAGCAACTCGACGAGGAAGGCGATCTTCTACACCGAGCAAGCCAAGGCCGCCGGTGCGGACGCCGCTCTCGTGGTGACGCCGTACTACAACAAGCCGAGCCAGGAAGGCCTGTACCGCCACTACAAGGCGATCAACGACGCGGTCGATATCCCGGTGATCATGTACAACCACCCGGGTCGGTGCGTCATCGAGCTCTCGGTCGACACCGTCGCTCGCCTCGCGAAGCTCCGGAACATCATCGGCGTGAAGGACTCGAACCCGAGCATCGCCCGCGTCATCCAGCTCCGGCAGGCATTAGGCGACGACTTCCTCCTCGTGTCCGGTGACGAGCCCACCGGCCTCGCGTCCATGGCTTACGGCGGGAACACGCAGTTCAACACGATCGGGAGCGCGGTCCCGCGTGCGATGGCGGGGATCCACGAGGCGTGGGACGCCGGCGACCCCAAGCGGGCCCGCCAGCTCTACGCGAAGGTGATGCCGCTCGCTCAGGCGATGTACGTCGAGTCGAACCCCGTACCCCTGAAGTACATGCTGAGCCTGCTCGGGAAATGCACCGCGGAGGTGCGGCTGCCGCTCTGCGAGCTCTCGGACGCGAGCAAGGGCGTCGTGCAGAAGGCGCTCGACACGTGTGGCCTGCTACCGAGACCGGCGGCCGCGCTCCAGCCGGCGTAGACGTGGTGCGCACCGCCGACGTCATCGTCGTCGGCGCGGGGATCGTCGGGCTCTCGACCGCGTATCAGCTCGCCCGCGACGGCGCACGTGTCACGGTGCTCGAGCGGCGCGACGTCGCCGCGGGTACGAGCGGCGCGTGCGACGGCAACATCATGGTCCAGTCGAAGCGGCCCGGGCTCGTGCTCGAGCTCGCGAAGGCGAGCGCCGCGATGTACCCCGAGCTCCTGGACGAGATCGGCGGTGACATCGAGTACGAGCGAAAGGGTTCGCTGATGGTCTTCGAGAACGAGGACGATCTCGAGGTGCTCACTCCGGTCATCGCCGGGCAGCGGGCAGCGGGCTTGGACGTCCAGCTCCTGTCACCCGCGGAGGCGGCCGAGATCCAACCCGGCATCGCGGAGCACGTCATCCACGCCACGTATCTCGCGACCGACGCGAGCATCGACCAGCTCGCGCTCTGCTTCACGCTCGCGCGGGCAGGGCGTGCGCGCGGTGTCGAGATCGATCTCGGTGCCAACGTCTCCGATCCGATCGTCGAGCGGGGCGCGATCGCCGGCGTCCGTACCGATCGCGGTGACGTCCTCGCGTCGGCTGTCGTGCTCGCCGCCGGCGTCTGGACGCCGACGATCGCCGCGAGCCTCGGTCTCAAGCTCGAGATCGTGCCTCGCAAGGGCCACATCCTCGTGACCGAGAAGTGGCCGGCGCTCGTGCGCACCGCGCTGCTCAGCCCGAGCTACGTCCGACACAAGCACGAGGTGAATGCCTCGACCACCCTCAGCGGCAAGGAGAGCGTCAGCTTCTCGCTCCACCAATCTCGTACGGGGACCTGCTTCATCGGCTCGTCTCGCGAGTTCGCCGGCTTCGATGACAGCACCTCGGGTGAGGTCGTCGACGCGATGGCGCAGGCCGCGGTACGGATGTTCCCGGGCGTCGCGAACGTGCGCATCCTCCGGAGCTTCGCCGGCCTGCGGCCATACACGCCCGACGGCAAGCCGATCGTCGGCGCGGTGTCCTCGTATCCCGGTCTGTACGTCGCTGCGGGACATGAGGGCGATGGGATCGCGCTCGGGCCGATCACCGGCCGGATCGTCGCCGACCTCGTCAGCGAGCGCCGCCCGGCCTGGGACCTCAGTTCGCTGAGCCCGGACCGCTTCGTGGAACGACATGCCGCGGCTGTCTAGTCGGCGTGCTCCCGCGGCGCCGCGGCGCGTCGTGCACTTCCGCTTCGATGGCCGCGAGCTCCCGGCACATGAGGGAGAACCCATCGCCGCGGCGCTCCTTGCGAACGGGATCCGCGTCATCCGGAGCCAGCTGGCGACCGGTGCACCGCGCGGCCTCTACTGCGGCATCGGGCACTGTTTCGAGTGCATCGCGACCGTGAATGGTGTTCCCGGCCTTCGCACGTGCCTCACGCCGGTCCAGGACGGGATGGACGTCAGCTCGAGCGCCTCATGAGATGCGACGTCGCGGTCATCGGTGCCGGGCCCGCCGGGCTGACGGCTGCCGGGTACGTCGCGCAGCGTGGCGCGCGCGTCGTCGTGGTCGACGAGTACCACCGGCCCGGCGGCCGGCTGCTCGGGCAGGTCTACGAGGACCGCCGCAAGCCGGAGGGACAGCGGCTCTGGGACGGAGCCGCCGCGGCGGCCGACCTCGCGACACAGGTGCGCTCGTCGGGCGGGACGATCCTCACCGGCCGGACGGTGTGGGACGTCGATGCGGGTCCGACGCTGCGCGTCGCGCCCGGGCCCGAGGCGGACATCGCCGCGCGCGCGGTCGTCATCGCGACGGGCGCGACGGAGCGGGCCATTCCGATCCCCGGGTGGACGCTGCCCGGCGTCATGACGATCGGTGCGGCCCAGGTGCTGACGAATGTGCACTCGGTCGCGCCGGGCGAGCGCGTCCTCGTCGTCGGCATGGACCTCCTTTCGCTCTCGATCACCGGCGAGATGATCGCCGCCGGCGTGAACGTCGTCGGCGTCGTCCTCCCGCCGATCGGTCCGCTTTCGCGAGAGCGCGCGATGCCGAGCGCGGTGGTCGCCGAGCTCGCGCGGGCGTCGTCGCTCGCTCCGAACATCGCGCTGCGGACCGGCGCGCGGCTCTTCGGCGGGCGCCTCCGCGGCATCGCGGCCACCCTGGCGCGGATCGACGTGCTCAGGGCGTGGGGCGTGCCGCTGCGCCTGCGCACGTCCGTCGTCGAGATCATCGGCACGGATCACGTCGAAGCCGTGCGCCTGGTCGGGACCGGCTCGGATGGGCGACCGCGTGGCCGCGATCGGCTCGTGAAGGTCGACGCGGTCTGCATCTCCGGAGGGCTCGCACCGCTGTCGGATGTCGTCCGGCTCGCGGGATGTCC
>DASWDY010000061.1:0-11819 GCA_036395035.1 Candidatus Limnocylindria bacterium | reverse complement strand
TTCCGCGCCAGCCGGCAGAGCCGGCCTCTCCCTCGCAGGGGGGCCTCCGCCCCCCTTCCACCCCCCAGCGGCTAACCGCCGGAAGCATCCTCCAGCGTCGAGAGGCCCATCGCGCGCAGCAGCGGGAGGTTCGTGATCCCGAGGTAGCGGACGCGCTTGTCCGGATCGTCGTTGAAATGCTGGTGCCACTTGTCGATCGGGACCGAGATGACGTCACCCTCGGCCCAGTCGTACCGCTGCCCGTCGACGATGGAGTGCCCGCGTCCCTCGAGGATGTAGATCATCGCCTCGTTGAAGTGGCGGTGTCCGACGTTGTGGTCCCCCGGCGGGATCTCCGCGATGAACATCGCCATCGTCTGCACCATCGACCCGAGGATCGCGGGCTCGGAGATGAACGCGCGGCGGCGGCGGCGACCCGGCACGTCCTCCATCCGGATGTCCTTCGTGTGGACGACGACGGGGCCGCTCTGCGCGCGGCTCCGCGTCTCCTTCGACATCTCGATCAGGCGGTCGTACTCGGTCTTCGTCTCCACGGGGCGCCCCTTTCGATCCTCGTTCCGCGCCAGCGCGGCGCGACGCGAGGCTAGCACCTGACGTACGCTCGGAACGGTGGCCGATCGCCCGTCGTCAGGCTGGCGCGCGCGTATCGGCATGGTGCATCCGTCGCGCGGCGACACGCTGATGTACGAGTACTACCGCGCCGCACCGCCCGGGATCGTCATCGTCCCGGCCGCCCTGAACCTGAAGGAGCTGAGCACCGCGGAGCTCGAGCGCGTCTACGAGGGCTACGAGGCCGCGGTCGCCGACCTCGCGTACGAGGAGGTCGACGTGGTCGTCCTCGGCGGGTCGCCGCCCGTGACACACAAGGGCTACGGCTTCGAGCGCGTCCTCGTCGAGCGGGCGCAGCGGCTCATCAGCGTGCCGGTCGTCGCGCTCGTGCGCTGCGAGGTCGAGGCGCTGCAGGCCGTCGGCGCGAAGCGCATCGCGATCGGCGCGCCGTACACCCCGAGCCTCACGGAGAAGTTCGCGGCGTACTTCCGCGAGGCCGGCTTCGAGGTCGTCGCGACGCGCTGCCTGGGGATCTCGCGGCCGGTCGAGATGGCGCAGCTGCCGCACGACGCATCCGCCGACGTCGCAAGGGCTCTCCGCCGCGAGGCGCCGCAGGCGGACGCGATCCATCTCACCTGCCCGCGCTGGCCGACCGTCGCGAACCTCGACAGCCTGGAGCAGGATCTCGGGGTGCCGGTGACGTCGAGCAGCCAGTCGGTCATCTACGGCACGCTCCGACGCGTCGGCATCCACGACGAGATCCGCGGCCACGGCTCGCTCCTCGCGCGCCTCGCGCATGAGGCCGTGTCGGCGTGACCTTCACGACGAAGCACGGCACGGTCGGCGTGATCAAGCCGACCTACCGCCCCGGCTCGCTCGAGGAGTTCATCCGCCTCCTCCCCGAGGGTGTCGGCGTGATCCCGCTGTTCATCGACATCCGGCGCGGCACCGAGGAGGAGTTCGCGAGCGTGCTCGGCGCGATGGAGCAGCAGGTCGCGAAGCTGGCCGAGATCGGCGTCGACCTCATCCACCCCGAGGGCGCCCCGCCGTTCATGCAGCTCGGCGTGAAAGGGGAGGCCGAGCTCGTGGCGGGATGGCAGCGGCGCTTCGGCATCCCGGTCGTCACGGCCCCGCAGACGCAGATCGAGGCGATGCGCGCGCTCGGCATGCGGCGGATCGTCGGCGCGACCTATTTCACCGGGCCGATCAACGAGATGTTCGCGCGGTACTTCCGCGAGGCAGGCTTCGACGTCCTCGCGATGGAGGGCGTCGCCGTTCCGTTCGAAGGCGTCGGCCACCTGGCGCCGGGCGACGTGTACGAGCTCGCCCGCGGTGCGTTCGAGCGCACGCCCGGAGCGGACGGCATCTACCTCCTCGGCTCAGGATGGCGCGTGCTCGACGTCATCGAGCCGCTCGAGCGCGACCTCGGCGTGCCCGTCGTGCACGCGGTGACGTCCCGCGTGTGGGCCGTCCTGCGGCGGCTCGGCGTGGACGCGCCGCGCGCCGGTGTCGGCCGGCTGCTCGCGGAGCTCCCGCCGCCGGTCGCGGCGGTGCCCGCGTGACCGACCGCGTCCGCGACTGGTTCGGGCCGCGCGTGGCGGTCGTGACCGGCGGCGGCAGCGGGATCGGCCGGGCGATCGCGGCCGCGCTCGCCGGCGAGGGCGCGTGCGTCGTGGTCGCGGACATCGCGGAAACGGCGGCGCGCGACGCGGCGGTCGAGCTCGAGCGCTCGGGTGGGCGCGCCAGCGCGGCGACGATCGACGTCTCGAAGGAAGCGGACGCGCAGCGCATGGTCGAGACCGCGGTCAAGACGTACGGCCGGCTCGACCTGCTCGTGAACTGCGCCGGGAACCTGCCCGCGCTGAAGCCCGTCGTCGACCTCTCCGAAGCGGAGTGGCGCGCGCTCATCGACGTCCATCTCACGGGGACATTCCTGTGCTGCCGCGCCGCGTACGACCAGGTCCGCGAGAACGGCGGCGCGATCGTGAACCTCTCGTCGTCGTACGCGTTCAAGGGCCGGCCGAACGCCGCGGAGTACTCGGCGGCGAAGGCCGGGATCTTCGGGTTCACGCGCGTCATCGCGAGCGAGCTCGCGCCGCGCGCGACCGTGAATGCGCTCGCGCCGGGGCCGATCGACACCCCGCGCTGGCGCGCGGGCCTCTCGGACGAGGAGCTCGCGGCGAAGCGGGCGAAGCGCGTGAAGGACGTGCCCATGGGCCGGCTCGGTGCGCCGGAGGACATCGCCGACGCCGCGCTCTTCCTCCTCGGGCCGCAGGCGCGCTGGATCACCGGGCAGGTGATCCATGTGAACGGCGGGGAGTTCTATCCGTGAGGGGACCGCTCGAGGGGCGCGTCGCGGTCGTGACCGGCGCGGGCCAGGGCATCGGCCGAGCCGTGGCGCTGCGCTTCGCCCGGGAGGGCGCGGCCGTCGGGATCCTCGACGTCGTCGGCGAGAACGCGGAGATGACCGCGGCCGAGATCCGCGCGACCGGTGCCCGCGCCGTCGCGCTGACGTGCAGCGTCGCGGACGCGGGACAGATCGATCGCGCGATCTCGCGCGCGGAAGGCGAGCTCGGTCCCGTCGACATCATCACGAACATCGCGGGCATCTACGGGCATCACATGCCGACGCGCGAGATGCCGCTCGCAGAGTGGCAGCGCGTCCTCGACGTGAACCTGACGGGCCCGTTCCTGTGCGCGAAGCGCGTGCTGCCCGGGATGATCGCGCGGCGCTGGGGCCGGATCGTGAACGTCGCATCGGGGCACGCGCTCGCCGGGCGCGCGAACGTCGCGCCGTACTCCACCTCGAAGATGGCGATCATCGGGTTCACCAAGGCGCTCGCGCTCGAGGTCGGCCGCAGCGGCGTGACCGTGAACGCGGTCATGCCCGGCGTCACGGACACGGCGATGCCGCGCGAGAACGACCCCGAGGGCAAGCGGCTCCCGCTCCTCGCGCAGCAGAACCCGATCGGCCGCATCGGCCAGCCCGACGACCTCGCGAACGCGATGGCGTTCCTCGCGAGCGAGGACGCCGGCTACATCACGGGCCAGACGATCGCGGTGAACGGCGGGATCCGCGAGCTCCCCTAGCGCGCGGGCCTGAACTTCGGGAGCGTCCACTCCGGCGTGATGTCCTCGTAGGTCACCTCGACCGGCATCCCCACCCTCACGTCCTTCGGGTCGATCCCGACGATGTTCGTCCCGAACAGCGGCCCCTCGTCGAGCTCCACGAGCGCGTACACGTACGGGATCTCGTCCTTGAACCCGGGATGGAACGCCATGTGGTGGACGTTGAAGGCGAACACCTTCCCCCGCCCGCTCGCCTCGGTCCACGCGAGGTTGCCGAAGAACGGCTCGTTCTCGTGCTCGCGGCAGAACGACTTCGGCCAGTACCACTTCCCGCACGTCTTGCAGCGGAAGAGCAGGAACTTGCGCTGCTTGAATCCCTCCCACTGCGGGCGGCTGTCGTCGTCGACGTTCGGCAGCGGCTTGGCGTACGTCATACGCCGAGCACCAGCGACGTGTGGATCGAGCACATGCCGGGCGAGATGAGCTCGCCGCCGTGCCCCGTCACGAGCGCGATCTCCGCGCCCGGCACCTGACGCTCGCCCGCGTCGCCGCGCAGCTGCAGCACCGCTTCGGACAGGCCGGTGAGGTCGCCGTAGTGGTACGCAGAGAGCAGCCCGCCCGACGTGTTCACCGGGATGCTGCCGCCGGGACCGATGTTGCCCGCCTCGACGAAGGGGCCGCCCTCGCCCTTCTTCGCCCAGCCGTAGTCCTCGAGCTGGAAGAGCACCTCCGCGGTGAAGCAGTCGTACAGCTGCGCGACGTCGACGTCGCCGAGCGTGATGCCCGCCTGCGCGAACGCCTGCTCCTTCGCGGTCCGCACGGCCATGTGCGTGTAGTTCTTCTTTTCCCACCACAGCTCGTCGGCGACCTCGCCCATCCCGAGGCCGCGCACGTAGACGGGCTTCTTCGCGAGCCCACGCGCGCGCTCGGCGGTCGTGAGGATGAACGCGACCGCGCCGTCCGACACGAGGCAGATGTCGAGGAGGTGGTACGGCTCGACGACGAACGGCGATGACTGATGGTCTTCGACCGTGATCGGCCGGCCGTACATCTTCGCGAGCGGGTTCTGGCACGCCCACGCGCGCTCCTGCACGGCGATCGCCCCGAGCTGCCGACTCGTCGTCCCGTACTCGTGCATGTGCCGCGCTGCGAGGAAGGAGTGGTGGCTGGGAGCGCGCAGGTCGCCGAACGGCTTGCCCCAGTAGCCCGCCTTCTCGCTATGGACCATGCCGCGGAAGCCCTGCTTCTTCGTGCGCTGCGAGCTCGTCCAGTCCTCGACGGCGCCGGCGAGCATCACGTACTTCGCGATCCCGAGATCGAGGGATCCCATCGCCGTCATGATCCCGAGGCCCGCGAGCGCGCCACCGCGGCCGACGGTGTAGAAGAACTTCGCCGGCAGTCCGAGCATCCGCGTGAACGCGTCGGCCCAGGGCGTGCGCTCGCCGCCGCCGGCGGTCCGGCGCAGCTGCACGGCGCCGTCGATGTCCTCGCGCCGCAGCCCGGCGTCGGCGATCGCGAGACGCGCGGCCTCGGCCTCGGCCGCGCGCGCGGTGATCCCCTCGGGATACGGCCCGGTCACCATCCCGAGCCCGACGATCGCGAAGCGCGGCGCGGCCATCGGCGCCGAGCCTATCCGACCATCGCGAGGACCTGGTCGGTCGTGCGCACGCGCGAGAGGCGCGGGAACACCCGACGCATGAAGTGATCGTGGTCCTCCATGAGGGCCGACGAGCACGCGTCGCTCACGATCACGAGGTCGAAGTCGAGGTCACGCGCCGCGTACGCGGTGCTCGCGATCCCGATCTCCGTGGTCCCGCCGACGAGCACGATGGTCGTGATGCCGCGCCGCCGCAGCGCGAGCTCGAGGTACGTCTGGTGGAAGGCGCTCCAGCGGTACTTCGGGATGAGGTACTCGTTCGGACGCGGGGCGAGCTCGTCGACCACCTGCGCCTCCGGCGTCCCGCCGGCGACGACGGGACGGCGGTCCGGTCCCTCCGGCCCCCACGGACGCAGCCGCGTGTCGGTGTCCGTGCGGAGGAGCGCGGACGTCGCGCCGTCGGCGCGATGGCTCGCCATCGCGTAGGCCACGAGCATCCCGCGCGCACGCGCCGCCTCCTGCAGCCGCTGCACGTTCGCGATCACCGGCGCGTAGCGCGCGCGCGTCGGCTCGTCCTTCTTCACGTGCACGTTCAGGAGGTCGAAGAGCAGGAGCGCGGTCCGCTCGGGCTCGAGGCGCTCGGTCACTCGTATCTCCTGTTGCTCGCGAAGTCGTAGTCGGTCGCGGTGTCGCTCGAGAACTCCCAGCGCACGCGGCCGTGCGGCCAGTGCCGCTCGAAGACGTCGTCGAGGAACGTGTGGAGCATCGCCCAGGCCTCCGCGGCGAGCCGCGGCCGGAACCGGCCGGGCATCGTGTCGTTCAGCCAGCCGTGCGGCGCGCCGGCGAAGATGCGCATGCGGTACGCGCGCCGCGCGTCCTCGAGCGCCGCGCGCACGCGCAGCACGTCGGCGAGCGAGATCGTGTGGTCGCCCTCGCCGAACAGCCAGAGCGACGGCTCGCGCGTCGCGGCGATCATGTCCGCGAGCGCGCGCGGCTGGAGGTCGGTGACCTCCCACTCCCGCGACTGCGCCGCGCCGTAGAGCACGATCGATGCGGCGACGCTGGCGCCGCGGCTCGCCGCGACGACCGGGTACCGGCCGCTCTGGCACACGCCCATGACCGCGACGTTCCCGCGGTCCACCGTCGCGCGCTGCCGGTCGAGATATGCGAGCCCCGCGTCGATGACGCCGGCGACCTCGTCGTCGGGCAGCGTGACGCGCACGTCGCCGCGCGCGAGGGCGGCGCGGTCGCCCGGCCAGCGCGAGAAGAGGTCCGGTGCGAGCGCGACGTAGCCGTCGTCGGCGAGCCGCTTCGCGAGGTCGAGCGTGTGCTGCGCGAGGCCGTAGCGCTCATGGAGGATGACGACGGCCGGGACGCGCTGGTCCGTGTGGGGCAGGAAGAGCGCGCCGTCGAGCCCGTCGCCCTTCGCGAGATCGACGCGGCGCGTCATGTGCGCGCCGGCGTCCGCAGGCGGACGCCGAGGCCGACGCCGGACGGGACGCGCAGGCGACCGCCTACGGGCTCGAGCCCTTCGGCGGGGTCGTTCCGGAGCCGCGCGAACTCGGCGAGCTCGCACGGCTCGCCGATCGCCTCCGTCGCGGCGACGAGATGCATGGCCGCGGCGGCGAGCAGGCGGCTGCCGACGGTCGCGCCGATGCGACAGCGCATGCCGGCGTCGGCGCAGAGGCGCGCGGCCTCGCGCGTCTTCGCGAGCCCGCCGAGCTTCGGGATCTTCAGGCTGACGCTGTCGACGGCGCGTATCGCCACGAGCCGCTGGACGTCGCCCAGGCTCTGCGCGCTCTCGTCGGCCTCGATCGCCATGTCGACCGCCGCGCTGACGCGCGTCAGGCCCGCGAGGTCGTCGTACGCGACCGGCTGCTCGAACAGCTCGACCCCGAGCTCCTCCATCCGCCGCGCCGCGGCGATGGCGCCGTCCGGGCGGTAGCTCTGGTTCGCGTCGACGGTGAGATGCACGCTCGGACCGACCGCGTCGCGGACGGCGCGCACGCGCGCGACGTCCGTCTCGAGGTCGCCGTCGAGCTTGATCTTCAGCCATGCGTAACCCTCGTCGACGAGGGCGTGCGCGTTCCGCGCGACGTCGGCCGGCGCCTTCAGCGCGAGGATGCGCAGCAGCGCGACGTCCTCGCGCACGAGCGGGCCGAAGAGCCGGTGGAGCGGCACGCCGCGCTCGCGGGCGCGCAGGTCGTGGATCGCGACGTCGAACGCGGCCTTCGCGTGGTTCGTACCGGGCAGCGCGTCGAGCTCGTCGGGATCCGGGACGGCCGCGCCGGTGAGCCGCTCCGCGAGCGCGCGCAGGTCGGAGCGCACACGCTCCGCGCCGGCGCCGATATGCGCCGTGGCACCCGTGTAGCCGACGCCTTCGAGGCCGGCGTCCGTCCGGATCGTGACGAGGAACCCGTACGTCTCGGGCTGGGCAGCGAGCGCGAACCGCCACCTCGGGTCCTCCTTCGGCATGACGACAGGGACGACGTCGACCGAGGCGATCCGCACGGAGGCGAAAGGTATAACGGATGGACCAAGGGGTCCGAACGGGACTATCCTCCCCGCCCATCGGTGGGTCGCGGATCCGCCGCGGAGGGGGACGACATGCGCGGACGTCTTGGCGCCATCCTGACCATCGCGCTGATCGCGGTCGCATGTGGTGGGTCGACCGCGCCGGTAGCCAGCCCGACCAGCACCGCCGCCGGGACGGCAGGGGCGACGCAGGCGGCCGCGGCGCCGAAGACGACGGCGGAGCTCGCCACCTATCAAGGCGCCGACCGCCAGAAGATCCTCGAGGAAGGCGCGAAGAAGGAAGGCAAGCTCGTCTGGTACACGTCGCTCGCGGGCGCGGCGATCGACCGGCATGCGGCCGCGTTCAAGGCGAAGTACCCGTTCCTGCAGGTCGACATCTTCCGCGGGACGGAGAGCGAGCTCCTCACGAAGGCGACGCAGGAGCTGCAGGCGGGGCAGCCGAGCTTCGACGTCATCGAGTCGCAGATCACGGCGATCCAGCTGCTCTTCGCGGGTGGCCACATGAGCCCGTACTACTCGCCGAGCACGAAGGCCATCCCCGACGACTTCAAGACGAAGGACAAGGGCGAGCTCGTCCAGAGCGCGACCGATCGCTTCTCGCTCATCTCGTTCGCCTACAACACGAACCTCATCCCGGCGAGCGCGGTGCCGAAGACGCGCGACGATCTCATGAACCCCGCGCTCGCGGGCAAGCTCGCCGTTACGGGCACGAACACCGGGCAGCGGTGGGTCGGCTCGGTGCTGTTCTCGCTCGGCACGGACAAGGGCAAGCAGTGGCTGACGGACTTCGCGACGAAGCAGAAGGTCTCCGTCCAGCAGGTGTCGGGGCAGGCGCTCCTGGACCTCATCGCCAAGGGCGAGGTCGCGGCGTCGCCGACGATCTTCAAGGACCACGCTGACCTCGCGGCGCTCGAGAAGAAGGCGCCGGTGAAGTGGGTGCCGCTCGAGCCGGTCGTCGGGAACACCGGCCAGGCGGCGATGGCGCTGAAGGGCAAGAGCCCGAACGCGGCCCTGCTCTTCCTCGACTATCTGCTCGGGGCCGACGGCCAGAAGGTCTACCGCGAGAACCAGTACGCGGTGGCCGGCGACAAGCTCGATTTCAAGGTCTGGGTCCCCGAGAGCGGCAAGACGACGGACCAGATCGAGAAGGACACGAAGCTCTGGAGCGAGACCTTCAAGGCCACGTTCCGGTAGTCGCGCCGCGCTGGCGGCTCCCGGCCCTTCGCGCGGAGCACTGGCTCTTCGCGGCGAGCCTGGCCGCGCTGGTCTGGATCGTCGTGCCGCCGATGCTCGCGCTCGCGCGCGCGAGCGTCATGGTCGGCGAGCGTCCAGGTCGCGCGGGCCATCTCTCGCTCGATGCGTACGGCGAGATCCTCGGGTCGTCGGACCTGCTCGAGCTCATCGTCACGACGCTCGCGTTCGCCGCCGGCAGCACGGTCGTGGGGCTCATCCTCGGCGGGACGCTCGCGTGGTGCGTCGAGCGTACGAACGCGCCATTCCGGCAGCTCGCCTACCCCGCGATCTTCGTGAGCTTCGCCGTGCCCGGGATCGTCCGCGCGATCGGCTGGATCTTCCTCTTCGGCCCGCGCACGGGCACGATCAACGAGCTCTTCCGCGCGATCACCGGTAGCGACGGCGTCCTCCTCGACGTGTTCTCGCTGCCGGCGATGATCCTCGTCGAAGGCGTGTTCTGGATCCCGCTCGTGTTCCTGATGATGGCCGCGAGCTTCCGCTCGATGGACCCGAGCCTGGAAGAGGCGTCGCTCGTGAGCGGCGCGGCGACGTGGCGGACGATCCGGCGCATCACGGCCGCGCTCGCGCTGCCGAGCGTGCTGTCCGTGCTCATCCTGACGTTCATCCGCTCGGTCCAGGCGTTCGAGGTGCCGCTGCGCCTCGGCGTCCCGGGCAAGTCCTACACGGTGACCACCGAGGTGTACCTCAGCGTGAACTCGACGATCGTCCCCGAGTACGCGTACTCGAGCGCGTACGGCGTGCTCCTCGTCGCGTTCCTCATCGCGGGGATCGCGCTCTACGGACGCGCCACGCGGCGCGCGTCGAGCTTCGCCACGATCACCGGCAAGGGGTTCCGCCCGCGCGTGCTCGACCTCGGCCGCGGGCGCTGGGTCGTGACGGCGATCGTGCTCGCGATCCTCTCGCTGCAGTTCCTGCCGATCATCTGGGTGACCGTCGCCTCGTTCCTGCCGACCTTCGGCCTCACCGGGCCGCTCTGGGAGCACCTCACGCTCGCGAACTACGACACGATCCTGCGGAGCTCGCAGATCGTGCTCAGCCTGCAGAACAGCTTCCTCATCGGGGTCGCGAGCGCGACCGTCGTCATGATCGTCACGGCGGTCGTGGCGTGGGTGATCATCCGGAGCCGCATCCGCGCGAGCGCGCTCCTCGACCAGCTCGCGTCGCTCCCGCTCGTCCTGCCGGGTGTCGTGCTCGGCATCGCGATCCTCGTGCTCTACATCCGCTCCCCCATCCCGGTGTACGGCACGATCTGGATCCTCGTCATCGCCTACATCACCACGTACCTGCCGTACGGGCTGCGCTACGCGCACCCCGGCGTGCTGCGCATCCACCCCGAGCTCGAGGAGAGCGCGCAGCTGTCGGGCGCGGGGTGGATCGGGACGTTCCGCCGGATCGTCATACCGCTCGTGTTGCCGGCGCTCTTCGCCGGCTGGATCTTCGTGTTCCTCATCAGCGTGCGCGAGCTCTCGGTCGCGGCGCTCCTCTACACGCCGCGCTCGCCGGTGATCGCGACGACGATGCTCGACCTCTGGCGGAACGGGAGCGTCAACCAGGTCACCGCGTTCGGGACGCTCGTGGCCGCGATCAGCATCACCTTCGCCATCGTCACCTACCGCGTCAGCCGCCGCTTCGGCCTCCAGGCGTGATCCACGTCGGGATCGTCTCGCGCACGGCCACGTACTGGCCGCTGTACCTCCTCGCGCGCGAAGGGGTCGTCGACCTCGTCGAGCTCGGGAGCACGGCGGCGGGTGTCGACGCGCTCCTCGACCATCGCGTGGACGTCGCCGCGACGTGCCCCGACGTGCTCATCGCGCGCGGCGCGCCGCTGCGCATCGCCGCGGGACTGGTGGACCGCCCGCCCGCATGGCTCGTCGCGCGAGCGGGGGTCCCGAGCGTCGCCGAGCTCCGCGGCCGCCGCGTGGCGACGACGGCCGCCCAGGGCAGCGTGTCGATCTTCCTGCGCGCGTTCCTCCGCGCGCACGGCCTCGCGCGCGGCGACTACGCGGAGGTCGTCGTCGGACCGACACCGCTGCAGGCGTTGGCGCTCGAACGCGGGGAGGTGGACGCCGCGATGCTCACCGCGCCGATCGACGAGCGGCTCGTCGCGCGCGGCTTCCGACGCCTCGCGCACGTCGGCGACGCGCTCGGGCCGTGCGCCTTCACCACGGTGAACGTACGCGCGGGATGGACCTCGTCGGACCCGTGGGTCCCGCTCCGCGATGCGTTCGCGGGCGCGATCGCTCGCCTGCGGGACGACGACGGCCGGGCGCGGGAGCTCGCGGTCCTGGCCGAGGAGACGGCTTCCGCGCCCGCCGCACCGCCGCGCGTGACGTACGACGCGCGCGTCGACGCGAGCGCGCTCGAGCGGCTCCTCGGGTTCCTCCGCGCGGAAGGCGTCGCGACGAGCGACGCCCGCGCCTACGTCGAGGGCTAGCGGGACGACGCGGCGGTCGCCGCCTCGCGCTGCGCCGGCGCATCCTCGAGCTGCACCACGCTGTCGTAGCCGAGCAGCTTGAACAGGCGGTTCTGCGCCGAGAGCAGGAGGACCGGCGCGTCGCTCTCGTTCACGTGCTGATGCACCGTGTTCTGCGGGACGTACAGCGTGTCGCCCGGGCCGAAGTCCCATCGCGATGGCGACGTCGCCACGCGCGCGTAGTACTTGTCCTCGATCTCGGCCTCGACGTCCCAGTGGAGGCTGTGGCCGTTGCCCGACATGACATAGACGAACTCATCGGCCATGTGCCAGTGGCGGCCCGAACGGGACCGCGGGGCGATCTCCTGCTGCATGACGTCGACGGCATGCGCCCGCACGTCG
>DASWDY010000060.1:0-6473 GCA_036395035.1 Candidatus Limnocylindria bacterium | reverse complement strand
CCGATGGACGTGATCCACATGGTCGACATGGGCGACGTCGTCGACGACGGCGCGATCCCGGCCGTCGCCGAGGCGAAGAAGTGGTCGAACGGGGTCGCGTTCTTCCTCGACGAGACCGCGTGCATCCGCTGCGCGCTCTGCATCATCCGCTGCCCGACGGACGCGATCACGATGAACCGCTACGGCACCGTCGCCCCGTCGATCGGACGCACGCTCCCGAAGGAGTCGATCGACGACGAGATCCACCTCGACCTGACGGTCGCGGCCGGCAAGGCGATCCGGCCGCTGCCCATGTACGATCCGCGCCGCGCGGCGGGCCACAAGGACGCCGGCGGGAACGGCAACGGCAACGGGCACGGACCCGCGTCGCTGAGCGAGCTGCGCACGATCCAGCAGGCCGGCGACCGCGAGCCCGCGCGCACGCACTAAGGAGAGAGGACGACCGTGCTCGAGATCCCGACCCAGGCCTGGGAGTATGTCCGGCGGAGCTTCATCTGGCGCTCGCTGTTCCGGCACGGCTACCCGGACTCACGGAAGAACCAGTCGCTCGCGGTCTTCACGAACGTCTTCCTGCACCTGCACCCGGTCAAGGTGCGGCGCCACGCGCTCGCGATCCCCTACACGTGGTGCATGGGTGGGCTGTCGTTCTTCCTCTTCCTCGTCCTCACGCTCACCGGGACGCTGCTGATGTTCTATTACCGGCCGACGGTCGAGTGGTCCTACTCCGACATGAAGGACCTGGAGACGGTCGTCGTCTTCGGCCAGCTCCTCCGGAACATGCACCGCTGGGCCGCGCACGGCATGGTCATCACCGTGTTCCTGCACATGGCCCGCGTCTTCTACACGGGCTCCTACAAGCCGCCGCGCGAGTTCAACTGGGTCGTCGGCACGCTTCTCTTCTTCCTCACGATCATGCTGTCGTACACCGGCTACCTGCTGCCGTGGGACCAGCTCGCGTTCTGGGCCGTCACGGTCGGCTACAACATCGCGGCCGCGACGCCCTTCGTCGGCAACGAGGTCTCGTTCCTCCTCTTCGGCGGCTACGAGCTCGGGCCGAACGCGCTCCTGCGGTTCTACGTGCTGCACGTCGTGGGTCTGCCGCTCCTCGCCGCCTTCCTGATCGCCATCCATTTCTGGCGGATCAGGAAGGACGGCGGCATCAGCGGGCCGCTCTAGTGCCGAGCACCGGCCCGCAACCGTTCCAGGGGCAGGAGAAGCGGCTCCGCCTCCTCGCCTTCGTCCGCCAGGACTCCGTCGTCCGCGTGGACAAACGCGTCGAGGACACCGCGATGGTGTGGCCGCACCTGCTCGTCATCGAGTTCATCGTGGCGATGCTGTGGCTGCTCGCGCTCTTCGTGATCTCCGCCGCGTTCAACGCACCGCTGCAGGACCACTCCAACCCCGACCACACGCCGAACCCGTCGAAGGCGCCGTGGTACCTGCTGCAGCTCCAGGAGCTCCTGCTGCACATGGACAAGGGCCTGGCCGGCGTGATCGTCCCGAGCATCGCCCTCTTCGTGTTCCTGCCGGTCATCCCGTACATCGACCGCAGCCGCGAGGGCGTCGGGACCTGGTTCACGAATAGGACGGGCTTCCGCATCTTCGCGTTCTCGTCGATCTTCACGGTCGTCCTGACGTTCGGCTTGATCTTCTTCGATGCCGCCACGCGGCCGGCGTTCCTGCGGTTCGCCACGCAGAACCTGCCCGGGGGGAAGGTCCTCTTCCCCGACTACGTGATCCCGATCACGGTCATGCTCGGCCTGTCGGCGGTGCTCGTATTCCTCGTCCGGCGCCTGTACGGCGCGGACACGCGCGGCATGATGATCGCCCTCTTCACCGGCTTCCTCTGGGTCTTCCTCGTGCTGGTGTTCGTCGGCACGTCGATGCGCGGCCCGGGCATGGACCTGTACGCTCCGTGGAACCTACCAAGGACGATCGAGTGATGAAGATGACCGGGGGTGGAAGGGGGCGGAGCCCCCTGCGAAAGAAAGGGCGGCTTCGCCGCCAGGCGTGATACGGCCGCACGACGAGGCGAGCGTCCGCGCCGGCGGGCTGATCGCGCGCCTGAAGCGGCGCCAGCTGCTGCGCATGGGGTTCCTCGGCGGGACCCTGCTCGCGGTCGGCGAGATCAGCGCGGTCTTCCTGCCGTTCTTCTGGGTGAACAAGATCACGGGCCTCGGCGGGAAGATCGCGGTCGGGAAGAAGACCGAGATCCTCGCGAAGTTCCAGGCGACGAAGGACGAGCCACAGCTCTTCACCGAGGGGAAGTTCTTCCTCATCCATGCGCCGGGCGCGATCGCGGCGATCTACCGCCGCTGCACGCACCTCGGCTGCGCGGTGCCGTGGAACGCGGCCGAGGACCAGTTCCACTGCCCCTGCCACGGGTCGCTGTTCGACAAGCACACCGCGACGGTGAAGGGCGGCCCCGCGCCGCGACCGCTCGACCTCTTCCACGTCATCGACCAGGGCGGCACGCTCATCATCGACACGAATCCGCTCAACCTCCAGGTGCGCGCGTCGAATGAGTGGGACCCGAAGCACGCCGAAGTGAACGATGCCTAGCGTCGACGTCAACCTGCTCCTCGCGGCCGTCTCGATCATGCTGTTCGTCGCGCTCATCGCGTACTTCGCCTTCCTCGTCATGCACCAGGAGCAGGTCGAGCCGCCCGAGCGCGATCCGCTCGGCGTCGAGCTGCTCGAGCAGCATTACGGCGCGGGCGCGACCGTCGAGCAGCCGACCCCGTACTACGTCGCGCCGATCCCGGCGTCGCCCGACCCGCTCGAGATCTCGGGCAACCTCGACAAGAAGATCGTCCTCGGCGGGGCGATGCTCTTCGCGATCTTCGGCATGGTCGGCATGTACTTCGTCATCCAGGGCGACGCGAGCCCGATCGCGCCCGGTGGGATCCGTAGAGAGGCGGTGGACCGACAGCTGCGCCAGGACATCGTCCGCGGCGCCGCGCTGTACGCGCAGCTCTGCTACGACTGCCACGGCCGCGACGGCAAGGGCGGCAAGACGCCCGATGGCCAGACGCTGCCGGGTCTGCCGCTGAACAAGGCCGACTTCAAGCACGAGACCATCAAAGAGGATCCGGCGAAGCTCTCGGACACGCGCAAGCTCATCGAGCAGACGGTCTCCCGCGGCCGGAAGTTCACGCCGCCGCGCTACTCGATGCCCGCATGGGCGCGGTCCGAAGGCGGCCCGCTGTCGCCCTGGCAGGTGAAGCAGCTCGCGGATCTCCTCATGTATGGGACCGATGAGGACTGGGCTGACATCACGCACAAGCGCCAGGAGCACGACATGCTGCTCGCGGAGCAGATCCCGGCGCCGCCGGCGGTCCAAGGCGGCGAGGACGTCGCGAAGGGCGTGTGCACGCGCTGCCACTCCTTCACCGCGGGCCAGGCGAGCGTGAACCCGCTCTCGCCGAACCTCGCGGGGTACGCCACGACCGGCCCGATCTCGGAGGAGCTGAAGAAGCTGAAGGCGTCGGGCGATCCCGACTGGCTGGTGAAGTGGGTGACGAACGCGCCTGCGGTCAAGCCGGGTACGGCGATGCCGGCGTACGGCGCGAGCGCGGGCGGCGAGCTGGGCGACGAGTCCGTGAAGGCCGTGGTCAAGTTCCTGCTCGAGGGGAAGTGAGCCGATGATCACCGAGGTGGCCGAGTCCCAGGAGTTCTACATGGTCCTCGTGACCGTGTTCATCCTCCTCGCCGCGATGTACTTCCTGCAGAAGTGGTGGACGACCTACCGCTAGTGCCGTGAAGGCATCGGCACCCGAGCTCCCGCGGCCACGCCTCCCGACCCTGGCGCTCCTCGTCGGCCGCATCACGACGATCAAGCTCGTCTACTGGTCGCTCGTCACGGCGGTCGAGATCGCGCTCGGCGCGCGCATCGCCGGCTTCGACGAGCGCTTCCCGCTCGCGGTGGCGGTCACGGCCGTCGCGACCGTCGCGGCGTGCGCATGGGCGGCGGTCTCCGCGCGCGCGACGGACCGGCGGCTCGGCGATCTCGAGCGCTCCGTCCCCGCCGTCGCGACGACGTTCATCGCGGCATCCGTGGTCGCGACCCCCGCGAGCCTCCCGCTGCTATTCATCGAGATCCGCCGCGCGGGCGAGGGCTGCGCGGGCATCTGCCACTGGCAGGCGATCTGGCTGTGGGTCGCCGCGATCGTCGTCGGGACGCTCGTGATCCCGCTCGTGTTCGCCGTCCGCATGCGCACCCGCACCTAGACTCGGCGAGGTGGAAGGGGCGATGGCCATGCCACGCCGACGCATCGGGATCGGCGCGTGGTCGCTCACCGTCGCTGCCGCGATCGCGATCCCCCTCGGTCTACTCGGGTATCTCCTGATCCCGCCGGCGTCGGATGTGCGGCTCGATGACGCCGTCCTGCACTTCGCGGTCACGACGAACGTCTCGCTCATCGCCGCGGCCGTCTCGATCGCGGTGATGCGCGCGGCTCTCGACGCGCGGCACTGGCCATCGGTGCTCGTCGCCCTCGGGTTCATGTCGCTCGCCGGGATCTTCGCCGTGCACGGCCTCGCGACCCCGGGCGTGCTCATGCGCGGCGGGCTGCGCGAGATCGCGGCCGGGTCCGTGATCGCGCTCTCCGCGCAGCTGAGCCTCGGCGTGCCGGCGATCCTCTTCGCCGCCCGCTATACCCCCGTGCTCGGATGGCTGCAGCGCTCACGCAGCATCACGCCGCGCCGGCTGCTCGCGGTCGTCGCCGCGGCGATCCTCGCCTTCGCGACGGCGGCGCTGTGGCAGCCGGCGCTGGTGAGCGACATGGTCGAGGCGATGACCGGCTACAGCGTCACGTCGGCGTACGGCGGGTACGGCGGAACGGCGCTGCAAGCGGACCCGCTCTGGGTCGTCGCGGTGTCGGGCACGACGGTGCTGCTGCTGCTGTTCAGCGCCTTCCGCCAGAGCGCCGACTTCGCGCGCAGCCGCCTCCCGACGCACGCGGCGCTCGCGATCGCGTTCCTCTTCCTCGCCGAAGCGCAGGTCGCGATGGTCCTGGGCGCGGTGTACGGGCTCGTCTTTTGGGGGTACCACGCGCTCATGGCGGCCGCGACGATCCTCGCGATCGGCGCGCTGTTCCTCGAGCTCGACCGCCGGCGCGGCCTCGAGCGGTTCCTCCCACCGATCGTCGTCGAGCGCGTCGTCGCCGGCGACCAGCTCTCGCTCGAGGGCCAGCGCCGCACGGCGACGATCCTCTTCACGGACCTGCGCGGCTCGACCGCGCTCGCCGAGCGCGCGACACCCGAGGCCGCGGTGGCGACCGTGAACGCGTATCTGCGCGCGATGGCGCGCGCGGTCATCGACGAAGGTGGCATCCTCGACAAGTTCACGGGCGACGGCCTCATGGCGATCTTCGGCGCGATGAGCGACCCGGCGGCGGGCGCGGCCGCCGCGGCGCGCGCGGCCCTGCGCATGCGGCGGGACATCGCCGCGGTCAACGCGGAGCGGCAGGCGCGCGGCGAGCCGGTCCTCGGCTATGGCGTCGGCATCAACACCGGCGACGTCGTGCTCGGCGCGGTCGGCCTGCCGGAGCGGTCCGACTACACGGCGATGGGCGACACGGTGAACACCGCGGCGCGCATGGAGTCGCTGACGAAGGACCTCGGCGCCGACGTGATCGTGTCCGAGGCGACGGCGGCACATCTCGACGGGACCGTGTCCCTGCGGCCGCTCGGCAGCGCGATGGTGAAGGGGAAGACCGCGCCGGTCGCCGTCTTCAGCCTGTAGCGGCTACGGCGTTCCGGGGGTGGAAGGGGGCGAAGCCCCCTGGGACGAAAGGGCCTCGAGGCCCGGCGGCATCGCGGCGAGCCACTTCCGGCTCCGGACGAGCGACGTCACCATCGTCATCAGCTCGAGCGTCGCGCGCGAGACGCGGCGGTCGCGCCGGTACGCGAACGCGATCGTCCGGGTGAGCTGCGGCGGGGAAATGCGCACCGCGTGCAGCGGGCCGCCCTTCGGCACGACCATGCTCGGGACGATCGCCACCCCGACGCCGGCCTCGGTGAGGCGCAGCACGCCGTCCATCTCGCCGCCCTCGACCGCGAAGATCGGCTCGAAGCCGGCTGCGGCGCACGCGGCGAGCGTGGTCGCGCGCAGGTCGTAGCCCTCGCGGAACATGACGAGGGGCGTGTCGCGCAGCGCCGCGAGCGCGACGCTCTTGCGCTCGGCGAGCGCGTGCCGCGGGCCGACGGCGAGCACGAGCTCCTCGCGCAGCAGGGGGACCGTCTCGAGCGAGCGGTGCATCACCGGAAGGATCACGAGGGCGACGTCGAGGCTGCCCTGATCGAGGTCGCGCACGAGGTCGCGCGATCCGGCCTCGCGCAGCTTCAGCTCGATGCCCGGGTACGACGCGTGGAACCTGCCGAGCGCCTGCGGGAAGATCGATGTCGTGATGCTCGGCGTCGCGCCGACGCTGATGCGTCCGCGGCGGAGTCCGCCGACCTCGCGCGCCTCG
>DASWDY010000059.1:0-21578 GCA_036395035.1 Candidatus Limnocylindria bacterium | reverse complement strand
GTGATCCGGCCGGCGCCGCAGCCGAGCTCGAGGACGGTCGCGCCCGCCGGGATGACGGAATGGACGAGCTCGGGCTCGCCCATGGCGGGCAGGAGCTTGTAGAACTCGGTCGGGCTGCCGTCGGGCGTCCGGAGCTGCTCCGGCTCGCGCGAGACCTCGAGGTCCCGCTTCACCGCACCGGCTCTGTGGCGCGTGACCCAGGGGGTGCGGGGGACAGCGTCCCCTGCGAAGAGGAGCTCCGGAACTCTTCGTGGATCGCGCGCACCGCCCTCGCCTGGTCCGCTTCGTGGACGCAGAACGAGATGTTCAGCTCGCTCGAGCCCTGCGCGATCGCGATCACGTTGACGCCCGCGCGCGCGACCGCGCCGAACACGCGCGCGGCGACGCCGGGCGTCCCACGCATCCCCTCGCCCACCGCGGCGACGACCGCGATCGGCTTCTCGACCGTGACGCGCTCGACGTCGTGATGCGCGAGCTCCTTCGCGAGCATGCGCTGCAGCGCGGCGCGCAGCCGATCGGTCGTGTCGGCCGTGACGACGAGGCAGATCGAGTTCTCGCTTGACGCCTGGCTGATCATGAGCACCGAGATGCGCTCGTCCGCGGTCGTGTCGAACACCCTCGCCGCGAACCCCGGGATCCCGCTCATGCCCGCGCCCTGCACGGTGAGGAGGCCGAGCCCGCCGAGCGAGGTGGTCGCCTTCACGATCGGGCCGTCCGGCGCCGGCTCCGCGGTGATCGTCGTGCCTTCGTCGTCGGGCGCGAACGTGTTGAGGATGCGGACGGGGATGCCGACCTCGATGGCGGGGAGCACCGCGCGCGGGTGGAGCACTTTCGCGCCGAAGTACGAGAGCTCGGCGGCCTCCGCATACGAGAGGTGGCCGATCGGCCGCGCGCCCTCGACGATGCGCGGGTCCGCGCTCATCACCCCGCTCACGTCGGTGTAGATGAGGCACTGGTCGGCCTTCAGCGCGCCGGCGAGGATCGCTGCGGTGTAGTCCGACGCGCCGCGCCCGAGCGTCGTGGTCACACCTTCGCGCGTGGCGCCGATGAAGCCGGTCACCACGGGCACCTGACCGCGCCGGATCATCGGCTCGAGCTCGGTGCGCGCCCGCGCGTACGTCTCCTCGAACGCGGGGGACGCGTTGCCGAACGCGTCGTCGGTGACGACGATCCGCGTCGCGGGGACCGCCTGCGCGGCGATCCCGTGCGACCGGAGCGCCGCCGCCACGATCTCCGACGAGGCGAGCTCGCCGTACGAGGCGATCGCGTCCTGCGAGCGCGCGCTGCATTCGTGGAGGATCGCGACGCTGCGCAGGAGCGCCTTGGTCCGCTGCGCGAGCTCTTCGAGCGCGCCCGTGGCGTCGCCGCCCTCATCCTTCCGCGCGGCCTTTCGAAGGAGGTCGTCGTGCGATGCGGAGAGGCGCGCCATCGTCGACTCGGACGCGACGACGTCCCCGAGCGCGGCCGCCCGCGATGCGGCGATGAGCGCGTTCGTCGTCCCTGCCGTCGCCGAGACCACGACGACGGGCGTCGAGCCGACGCCGCGGACGATGCGGCAGACGCGCTCGATCGCATCGGCCGTCGCCACCGACGTGCCGCCGAATTTCAGGACGTTCGTCATCGCCACGGTCCCCCGGGCGCGCAGACCGAGCGAAGACGAGGTCGAGCACCCGGGCCGCGCGAGCGGTTCATCCGCGAGCGCGGTCGGAATAGGACCGGGCGATCTGGATCACGTCGCCGAGTATGGCGCTCGCGGTAGCGTCGCCGCCCGCGCCCGGCCCCATGAACGTGAGCGACCCGGCGAGGTCCGTCTCGAGGCGCACGACGTTCGTCGGTCCCGTCGCCTGGCCTTCCAGGGATGCGGCAGGCACCTCCTGCGGGCCGACGCGCGCCTTCGTGGCGCGCTCGCCGAAGTCGGCGACCGCGAGGTACCGGATGCGCGCATCCCGCGCGGACGCCTCCCGCACCTGATCGGCCGTGACGGAGCGCAGCGTCGCGCGCGCGACCTGCTCGGGTGGGAACCAGCGCCCCTCGAGGAGGCTGATCAGGATCGCGAGCTTGTACGCGGGATCCCAGCCGTCGACGTCCGCGCTCGGGTCGGCCTCCGCGTAGCCCGCCTGCTGCGCCTCGCGGAGCGCGTCATCGAACGTGGCGCCCGCCTCCATCCGCGAGCAGATGTACGTGGTCGTGCCGTTGACGAGCCCGCTCAGCACGCGAGGGCGGACCGCGCCGAGCGCGCGCGCCGCGGCGATGACGGGGACCGCCGCGGCGACGGCCGCCTCGAAGCGCAGCTCGCGCTTCGCGGAGCGCGCGGCCTCATGGAGCGCGCGCCACTCTTTCGCGACGACCTCCTTGTTCGCGGTGACGACGTGCTTGCCGCGCTCGAACGCCGCGAGGTGAAGGTCGATCGCAGGGCGATGGCCGCCGATGACCTCGACGACGACATCGACCGCCGGATCGTCGAGCAGGTCGAACGCGTTCCCGGTCACCGCTACGTCGTTGGATCCGCGGGTCTTCGCCGTATCGCGCACAGCCGCACCGACGAGGCGCAGGGGGCGTCCCGCCGCGGCTTCGAGGCGCTTCGCGCGCTCCCCCATCGCCTTCGCGACGGCGGACCCGACGGTGCCGAGCCCGAGGAGGCCGATACCGAGCGGGGCGCTCATCCGATCGCCTCTTCGAGCAGGTCGAGCGCGGTCGCGACGCTCGCAAGCCGGTTCCCCGCGCGGTCGAAGCCGCACCGGCACGTGCGCACGCTCGAATGCTTCTCGCTGTCCACGGCCACGTACACGAGGCCGACGGGCTTCCCCGGCGTCGCTCCGGTCGGGCCGGCGATCCCGGTGATGCCGAGGCCGATCTTCGCGCCGAGCCGCTCGCGTGCCCCGCGCGCGAGCGCGCCCGCGACGACCGGCGATACCGCCCCGTGCCCGTGGATGAGGTCCGCCGGGACGCCCGCGAGGGCGGTCTTGGCGTCGTTCGAGTACACGACCGCACCCCCGAGGTAGTGATCGCTCGAGCCGGAGGTCTCGCTGAGCACCGCCGCGAGCAGCCCGCCCGTACACGACTCGGCGCTCGCCACGCTGAGCTTGCGCCGCTTCAGGCGGGGCTGGATCGCCGCCATGCGCGCGACGAGCTCGTCGTACGTCGGCGCGCTCTTAGCGGGCATGCGCCCGCACCGCGCCTGCCGTGGGACGTCCGATCGCGCTCACGGCGCGGCGCGCGACGTCGACACCGGTGAGCACCGTGGCGAGTGCCGCCGCCCACAGCACGACGTCGGCGAGCGGCGCGAGCGCGGCCACGGGCCACGCCAGCACGAGGATCTGCCCGAATACGGCGGCACCCTGGAGGACAGCCTTGGCCTTCCCGTAGACGTTCGACCCGATGACGATCCCGCGCCGGGCGGCGACGGTTCGAACCCCTGTGACACCGATCTCGCGGGCCAGGATGAGCGCGACGGGCAGCGCGTCGACGCCGCCGCGCGCGAGCAGCCCGCCCAGCGTCCCCAAGACGAGGATCTTGTCCGCCAGCGGATCGAGGAACGCGCCGAGGGCCGAGGTCGCGCCGAGGCGGCGCGCGAGGGGCCCGTCGACCGCGTCCGTCAGCGCGGCGAGCGAGAACACGACGAGCGCGATGACCGCTGTCTCGGGAGCGAGCAAGGCGACCACAGCGACGACGGAGAGCGCGCGGAGCGTCGAGATCGCGTTCGGGAGAGACCTCACGCCGCCAAGGCTAGTGCGCGCTATTGGAACGTGTAGCTCTTCTCCACGACCTGGCCCTGGGATCCGAGCGCGCCGACGAGCTGGCCGTTGTAGATCACCTGTGTCGCGCCGGCGTTGCCGGTGCGGATCGTGACCTGCTTGCCGCTGAATGTCTGGCTCGCGCCGCTCGCGAAGATCCGTCCGGTGCCCGGCGCCTGCGCGCCGTCGACCAGCGCCAGCAGCCACGCATCGCCGCCCTGGACCTTCACGGTCACCACGGCGGCGGTGAACGAGACCGTGACCGTCCGCGTGTCGATGAGCTCGGCGCCGGCCGCGGTCCGGGCGACGATCCGGATGGCGTGGGTCCCGGCCGGGTAGTCGATCGAGGTCGCGAACCGGCCGTCGGCCCCGACCGTGACGGGCGTCCCGTTGACGGTCACGCTCGCCACCGCCTTATCCGCCTTCCCGGCGACGGGCACGGCCGAGTTCGTATAGACGCCGAGCTGCGCGGGCTGTTCGACCACGACCTGCGGCGGGATCTCCGCGCCGGTCGTGGGCGTCGCCTGCGCGGCGACCTCGAACCGCACGCCTCGCGAGACCTGGCTCACCTTGCCCGCGGGGTCGAGGACCTGGACCTCGATGTGGTTCGGCCCCGGCCGCAGCTGGACGGTCACCGCGAACGTGCCGTCGGCGGCGGGCCGGATGTCGGTGTAGTTGTCCGGGCCGGGGAACACGCGGACCGTGACGCGACCCTCGGGCAGGGTGCGCCCGCGCACCGTGTAGTCGGCCCGCTCCGCGATCGTGTCGGTCGAGGGATCGAGCACCTCGATCCGCGGGGGCGTCGCGAACGACGCGAACTGGTACGAGAGGTACCCGACGAAGAGCACGACCGCCGCGAGCACCACGAACGGGACGAGGATCGTCGGCGAGATGAACACGCCGCTCCGCATGACGGGCCGCATGGGCTCGAATCGCCGCGGCGGCTCCGGCGTCGAGGAGCGCTCCGCTGTGTACAGAGCGACGAGCTCGGTGCTGTCGAGGTCGAGGTAGTCGGCGTAGTTCCGGAGGAAGCCCTTCGTGTACACGGCGCCGGGGAGCGCGCGGTGGTCGCCGCTCTCGAGCGCGACGAGGAACTTCTCACGGATGCGCGTGTCCTCGGCGGCCTGCTCGAGCGGGATGCGCTTCCGCTCTCGCTGCTGCCGCAGGATCTCGCCGAGGCGCTGGACGTCGCTCATTCGGTCCGGTCGCGGCGGGGTGCGACGCCGTAGACCTCGCGCATCTTCCCGGGTCCCTGCGCGGGCCCGATGACGCCGCGCCGCTCCATGATGTCGATGAGGCGGCCCGCGCGCGCGAAACCGACCGTCATCTTCCGCTGCAGCATGGAGACCGACGCCTGACCCGCGTTCTGCACGATGTCGACGGCCTCGTCATAGCGGTCGTCGTCCATCTCGTCGCCGTCCTCGTCGCGCATGCGTGACCGCTCCTGGGACTCGAGGATCGAGAGCTCGTACTGCGGCGCGCGCTGCGCCTTCCAGTGGCGTGTGACGCGGTCCATCTCCTGGTCCGACACGAACACGCCCTGGGCCCGCACGGGCTTCGGCGCGTCCGGCGGCAGCACGAGCATGTCGCCCCGGCCGAGCAGCTTCTCCGCGCCTGTCATGTCGAGGATGGTGCGCGAATCGATGGACGAGGCGGTCGCAAAGGCGATGCGAGCAGGGATGTTGGCCTTGATGAGGCCCGTGATGACGTCGACGGACGGCCGCTGCGTGGCCACGACGAGGTGGATGCCTGTCGCCCGGGCGAGCTGGGCGATGCGGGTGATGGCCTTCTCCACCTGGATCGGCGCGCTGATCATGAGGTCGGCCAGCTCGTCGATGACGAGGACGACATAGGGGACGCGGTCGTGGCCGGTCCGCATCTCGTTGTACTTCTCGATGTTGCGCGCCGTCGCGCGCGCGAACAGCCGGTAGCGGCGGTCCATCTCCCCCACCGCCCAGTACAAGGCGTTGAGGATCTTGTCGTGGTCCGTCACGACCGGCACGACGAGGTGCGGGATGTTGTTGAAGCCGGCGAGCTCGACGCGCTTCGGGTCGCACAGGATGAGGCGCACCTCGTCCGGCGTCGCGGTCATGAGCAGGCTCGTGATGATCGAGTTGATCGAGACGCTCTTGCCGGATCCGGTCTGGCCCGCGATGAGGAGATGCGGCAGCTTCGCGAGGTCCGCGACGATGGGCGACCCCGCGACGTCCCGGCCGAGCGCGACGACGAGCTTCGAGCTCGCGTCGCGGAACGCGGCGGACTCGGCGACGTCCTTCAGCGACACGAGGCCGATCGCGATGTTCGGGATCTCGATGCCGACGACGCTCTTGCCCGGGATGGGCGCCTCGATCCGCAGCGTGCGCGCCGCGAGCGCGAGCGAGAGGTCGTCGGAGAGCGCCTCGATCCGCGAGAGCTTCACGCCCGCGGCCGGCTTGAGCTCGTACCGCGTCACGACCGGGCCGGGGGTGATCTCGACGACCGTCGCGGCGATGCCGAAGTGCGCGAGCGTCTCCTCGATGACGCGCTTGTTCCGCCGGAGCTCGTCCTCGCTCGACCGCGCCGCGGATCCCTGCTCGAGGAGCTCGATCGATGGCAGGGCCCACGGCTTCTCGGGCGGGTCCGCATGCAGCACGCCCTCCGCCGCAACAGCAGCGGACGGGAGACCCGCGATGGGCGACGCCTCGAGCGCGGTCCGCGCCGGCGCCGTGGGGATGCGCTCCGTGACGGCCGCGTGCGCCGCGAGCGCGGCGGCGCGGCTCTTCGCTTCCGCGGCGGAGGGCGCGCGACGCTCCTCCGGGAGGTTGATGCGGACCGGCGGTGCGTCCTCTTCTTCCTCCTCGTCCTCATCGTCAGCGTCATCGTCGACCGACCGGGTCGCGCGCTTCGCAGTCGCGGCGGTCCCGCTCGGGAGGGTCATGCCCGGACGCAGCACGAGCGAGGGCCGGCGCCGGACGACGGGGCCGAGCAGCTCGACGAGGCTGCGCTCCGCCGCGACGACGATCCCGACCACGAGGACCGCGAGGAGCGCGACGACGGCGCCCCATGCCCCGAGCAAGCCCTCGAGCCCCCGACCGACGAAGCGGCCGAGCGCGCCGCCGGGCCCGGTGGTGCCCGGGTCCGCGAACGTGATCTCCGCGATCGACAGGACCGCGACCGCCGTGATGGTCGCGCCGATGCCCGGCATGAGCAGCCGGGCGCGGATGTCGGGGGACCAGAAGGTGATGGCGGCGAGCGCGAGCGCCGGCGGGACGAGCGCGGCGCCGGCCCCGAGGGCGCCGACGAGGAGGCCTCGCCACCACTGGAGGACGGCGCCCTGGTCAGTGATGAGGGCGACCAGCGACAGGACGGAGAAGGCGGCGACCGCGATCGCGGCGACCTCGCCGCGCAGCTGGCCATCGGGCGACGCCGACGCGGGCACGGCCCCGCGACGGGCCGGACGCCCTTTCCCGTTCCTCATGCGATGACAAGCGTACGGGACCGGTCGCGCCGAGGGCTAGAGCTGCATCAGGACCGGGAGCACCATCGGCCGGCGCTTCGTCCGCTCGTAGAGGTACTTGCTCACGACGCCGCGGATCTCGTCGCGGAGCGTGGCCACTTCGGCGAGATGGTCCCCCGTCTGCGCCTCGGCGAGGCCCTCGACGATCCGCTGCTTCGCGCCCTCGATGAGCTCGGCCGAGTCCTCCTCGGGGACGAATCCCTTCGTCACGATGTCCGGACCGGCCACCACACGTCCGGTGTTGCGATCGATGGAGAGGACGATCATGAAGATCCCATCGCTGCCGATCGACCACCGGTCGCGCATGACCGACTGGCTGACGTCCCCCACGCCGAGCCCGTCCACGTAGACCTGGCCGACCTCGACCCGGTCCGCGAGCCGCGCGCCGCGCTCGCCGATCTCCACCACGTCCCCGTTCGTGATCACGAAGGCCTTCTCGGGAGCGACGCCGAGGTCGAGCGCGATGCGCGCGTGGCGCACGAGCATCCGGTACTCGCCGTGGATGGGGATGAAGTGCGTCGGCCGGAGGATGTTGAGGAGCAGCTTGAGCTCCTCCTGGCTCGCGTGTCCCGACACGTGCGGCCGCGTGCCGGCCTCGTAGATGACCTCGGCGCCGAGCTTGAAGAGGTTGTCGACGGTGCGGCTGACGAGCTCCTCATTGCCGGGGATGGGGCTCGAGGACATGACGACGGTGTCGCCGTCCTTCACCGCCACGTGCCTGTGGTCGCCGAGGGCCATGCGCGAGAGCGCGCTCGTCGGCTCGCCCTGGCTCCCCGTCGTGATGATGGACACCTCGTTGTCCGGGAGCTTCGCGATCTCGTTCGGATGGACCAGCGCACCGCTGGGGACGTCGAGGTAGCCGAGCTCACGCGCCGTGCGCGTGTAGTTCTCCATCGAGCGGCCGATGATCGCCGTCTTCCGGCCCCAGACCGCGGCGATGTCGATGATCTGCTTGATGCGCGAGATGTTCGAGGCGAACGTCGTGGTGATGACGCGACCCGGCGCGCGGGACATGATCCCCTCGAGGATCTCGCCGACGTGCCGCTCGGACGGCGTGTAGCCCGCGGTCTCGGCGCGCGTCGAGTCCGAGAGGAGCAGCAGGACGCCCTTCGCGGCGATCGCCGAGAGCCGCGCGAAGTCCGTCTGGCGGCCGTCGACCGGCGTGTGATCGAACTTCCAGTCCCCGGAGTGCACGATCGTCCCGAACGCCGTGTCGATGGTGAAGCCGACCGCGTCCGGGATGCTGTGGCAGACCGTGTAGCTGTCACAGCTCGCGTTGCCGACCTGGAACGGCGTCCCGGGCGCGATCTCGCGCAGGACGGCGCGCTCCGCGAGGCGGTGCTCCTTCAGCTTCGTTCGCAGGAGCCCGAGCGTCAGCTTCGTGCCGTAGATCGGCACGTCGGGAAGATCGCGCATCAGGTACGGCAGGCCGCCCACGTGGTCCTCGTGCCCGTGCGTGAGCAGGACGCCGCGGACGCGCGATCGCCGCTCGCGCAGATAGCGGAAGTCGGGGATGACGAGGTCGATCCCGAGCATCTCCTCGTCGGGGAACATGAGCCCGCTGTCGACGACGAGGATGTCGTCGCCGAGCTCGAGCGCGAGCATGTTCTTGCCGATCTCGCCCACGCCGCCGAGCGGGATGACGCGCACCGGGGCGTTAGCCACCGAAGAGCGTCATCTGGTCCGCCGGCTTGGGTGGCTCGGGCGTCACGGCGGGTCCGGTCGCGAGGAAGATCGCGAGCGCGGCGAAATCCGCGACCATGGCCGGCCGGAGCGATGGCGACCGGAGCGCGGCCGCGGGATGGAACATCGGGAAGACGCTGACGCCGTCGACGACGCGCGGCTTGCCGTGGATGCGGCTGATCGACTCGCCGGGCAGCCACTTGCCCATGGCGAAGCGGCCGAGCGTCACGACGACGCGGGGCCGCAGGGCGGCAAGCTGCTTGGCCGTCCACCCGTCGCACGCCGTGATCTCGAGCGGCAGCGGGTCGCGGTTGTCCGGCGGCCGGTGCCGCACGACGTTCGTGATGAAGACCTTCGAGCGGTCGAGGCCGATGCCGGCGAGGAGCTCGTCGAGGAGGTGCCCGGCCGCGCCCACGAAGGGGCGGCCCTGCTGGTCCTCGTTGAAGCCGGGCGCCTCCCCCAGGAACAGGATCCCGCTCTCGGCACTCCCCTCGCCCGGGACCGCCTGCTTCGCGGTCCGCCAGAGGGGACAGGCCCGGCACTCGCGCACCTCACTGGCGATGGCGGCGAGCGCTTCGGTCATTCGCCGGTCATTATCCGCGCTACGTCGCTCGGGAGCGGGCACGCTCATCCGGCCGGCGCCTTCCGCGCGAGATACAGCACATCGGTGTACGGCCGGCGGCGCATCTCGATGACGTCCGCGCGGAACCCCGCGCGCTGGAACATCGCGAGCGCGGACTCGCGGGACGGGAAGCTGAAGCGCCGGCGGTGCCCGCGCGTGAGCCCGAGGCTCACGGCGATCGTCTCCTGCGCATACGTGAGGGCGTACCGCGGGTCGACGCGCGCCTCCTGCGTGCGCACGATGAGCGGCGCGCCCTCGTTCAGCGCCGCCGCCGCGCCCTTCAGCACGCGCTCCTGGTCCTCCGGCGCCATGAGGTACAGCACGTCGACGATCGTCACGGCGTCGCAGCGCGGCGGCGGGACCGCGACGATGTCGGCGACCTCGAAGCGCAGCCCTTCGCGGCCGGCGACGGTCCCGCGCGCTACCGCGATCTTGCGCTCGTCGTGGTCGAGGCCGAGCACGCGGCGCTGCGAGCTCGCTTCGAGGAGCAGGTTCGGGAAGAGGCCGTGGCCGCAGCCGAGGTCGACGATGAACCCGTGGCGCGGCACGTACTGCTCGATCCGGGCGAGGTCCGCGAGGAACGCGCGGCCGTGGACGAACCAGCGCGCCGTCAGCGGCGCGCTGCGGTAGCGGTGGACGGCGCGCTCCAGCGCCGCGGTCGTCGTGGACCCTGGCATCAGAGCGCCCTCGCGGGCACGCGCCAGCGCACCGTGCCGTCGCCGAACGCGGCGCGGAGGACCGGGTCGGTGAGCAGCGAGAGGTCGCGCGGCCGGCGCGGCCCGATCGCCTCCGCGGTCGCCGGTCCGGGATGCGCCCCGATCTCACCGAGGCCCGGGATCGTCACGAGGAGACCGACCCAGGCTGCGTCCGGTGCCGGCCGCCGCGACGTGAGGTCGACGAACCAGTCATTGCCCGGGACGCCGCGCAGGAACGGCGCGCTGCCGCCCGTCGCGAGGCCGAGCAGCGCGGGCTTCCACGACCGCGTCATCCGCGGCGGCGACGCTCGCCGGATCCAGCGCGCACCGAGCTCGCGGCCGAGCGCGCCGACCACGCGCGCGACGAGCGGGAACAGGTGCGTGTGCTGATGCGAGTCCCACGCGAGCGCAGGCGTCCCGAGCTCGCGCGCGCGCGCGACCTGCGCGCGGATCTCCGTCGCGACCTCGGCCGCCCGAACGCGTCCGGCCGCCAGGCCGGTGAACAGTCCCGTCAGGCCGAGGAAGCGCCCGTCGTCGTCGACGAGCGTCCGCACCCGCGCCGGGTCCGAGATCGGGCGGCCTTCCACGAGGTCGATGTGCAGCCCGACCTCGAGCCCGCGCTCGGCGCGCGCGAGCTCGGCCGCCGTTCCGCTCCCTGGGAACGTCACGAGCAGCGAGGTCGACCGGACGATCCCCTCCCGGTGCGCCGTGAGGATCGCCTGGTCGACACCCGCGCTGTAGCCGAGATCATCGGCCGTGACGACGAGCATCAGCGCTGTCGCCTGACGGTCGCGAGATCGGTCTGCGCTAGTCGCGCGGTGGTCCGCTTCGGCGGGGAGGACCCCCCGGACCGCGGCGGAACCCGCCGGGCGGGCCGCGACGGTCTCCGCCATCGCCGCCCTCGCGCGCGCGGTAGCGATCGCGCTCGCCGCGCTGCCGCTCCTCGTACGCCTGCGTGCCCTCTTCGCCGACGCTGCGCATCGAGAGGTTCACGCGGCCCTGGCGGTCGACCTCGGCGACCTTCACCTTGACGCTGTCGCCGACCTTCACGACGTCCTCGACGCGGTTCACGCGGTCGCCCGAGAGCTCGGAGACGCGGACGAGACCTTCCTTGCCGGGGAGGTACTCGACGAACGCGCCGATCGACATGATCCGCGTGACCTTCCCGTCGTACACCTCGCCGACCTCGGGCTCCTTCGTGAGCCCCATGATCATCTGGATCGCCTTCTCGCGGCCGAGGGCCTTCGCGCCGGTGACCCGCACGGTCCCGTCGTCCTCGACCTCGATCGTCGTCTCGCTCTCCGACTGGATGGCGCGGATCATCTTGCCGCCGGGGCCGATGAGCTCGCGGATCTTGTCGGGGTGGATCTTGATGGTCTCGATGCGCGGCGCCCAGCGGCTGAGGTCCTCGCGCGGCCGGTCGATGACCTTCTTCATGGCGTCGAGGATGACCATGCGCGCCTCGCGCGCCTGCATGATCGCGCCGCGGACGATCTCCTTCGTGAGCCCGTGGATCTTGATGTCGAGCTGGATCCCGGTGATGCCCTTCTCCGAGCCCGTCACCTTGAAGTCCATGTCGCCGTAGTTGTCCTCCATGCCCTGGATGTCCGTGAGGAGGCGGTAGTCGTCCCCCTCCCCGGTCACCAGGCCGACGGAGATGCCGCCGATCATGGCCTTGATCGGGACGCCCGCGTCCATGAGCGACAGCGTCGAGCCGCACGTGGACGCCATCGACGTCGAGCCGTTCGAGGAGAACGTCTCGCTGACGACGCGGATCGTGTACGGGAACTCCACCTTGGTCGGGATCACCGGCAGGAGCGCGCGCTCCGCGAGCGCGCCGTGGCCGATCTCCCGCCTGCCCGCGCCGCGGAGCGGCCGGACCTCACCGACGGAGAACGGCGGGAAGTTGTAGTGGTGCATGTAGCGCTTCGAGTCGACCGGGGAGAGCGTGTCGATGATCTGCTCGTCCGCGGTCGGTCCGAGCGTCGTGATCGAGAGGATCTGCGTCTGGCCGCGCTTGAACAGCGCCGAGCCGTGCGTGCGCGGAAGGATGCCGACCTCGATCTCGAGGGTGCGGATGTCCTTCAGCCCGCGGCCGTCGGGACGGATGCCCTCCTCGAGGATCGCGCGGCGCACCTCCTTCTTCAGGACGGTGTCGAACGTCATCGCGACGTCGGCCTCGGTGAGGTCGCCGTCCTCTTTCACGAGCGCGGCGACCGCCTCGCGACGGACCTCGTCGAGCCCCGCCTCGCGCTGCGCCTTGTCGGCGTGCCGCACCTTCGCGCGGACGCGGTCGGACAGCCATTCCGTGATGCGGAGACCCTTCTCGGTCTCGACCTTCTCAGGGATCCACTGGATCTTCGGCTTGCCGACCTGGCGCACGAGCTCTTCCTGCGCGTCGATCGACGCGGCGATGCCCGCCTGCGCGAGCTCGATCGCCTCGATCATCCGCGCCTCGGGCACCTCGTTCGCGCCGGCCTCGAGCATCATGACCCGGTCGCGCGTCCCCGCGACGACGAGGTCCATCTCGCTCTGCTCCATCTCCGGGATCGTCGGGTTGAGCGTGAGCGTGCCGTTGACCGTGCCGACGCGCACGCATCCGATGGGGCCGGCGAACGGCGCCGGCGAGATCGCGAGCGCCGCCGACGCCGCGTTCACCGCGAGGACGTCGGGGTCGTGCTCCTGATCCGCCGAGAGCGCGTAGAGGATGATCTGCGTGTCGTTGCGGAAGCCCTTCGGGAAGAGCGGCCGGATCGGCCGGTCCGCGAGGCGCGCGGTGAGGATCGCCTCCTCGGAGGGACGGCCCTCGCGCCGCGGGAATGAGCCGGGGATCTTGCCGGCCGCGTAGAGGCGCTCCTCGAAGTCGACCGTGAGCGGGAAGAAGTCGATGCCGGGGCGGACCGTCGGGGAGACCGACGCAGCGGCGAACACGACCGTGTCGCCGGATCGCACCGTGACCGCGCCGCCGGCCTGTTCCGCGAGCTTGCCGGTCTCGAAGACAAAGGGCTTCCCGTTGATGGTGGTCTGCGATGTGGTGATGGGCATGAGGTACCTGTGGGCGGGTGTCGCCCCGCTAGTTCACCGACGCAGTTCGAGCCGCGAGATGACCTCCTGGTAGCGCTCGGGGCTCTTCCTGTGCAGGTAAGCGAGCAGGCGCCGACGCTGGCCGACCATCTGGAGCAGCCCGCGGCGTCCGGCGGAGTCGTGCTTCGCCTGCCGCAGGTGCTCGGTGAGGTGCTTGATGCGTTCGGTGAGGACCGCGATCTGGACCCCCGGTGAGCCTGTGTCCTTCTCGTGCTGCCGGAGATCCGCGATCACTTCGCCTTTGGGTCGGAGCGGCACCCGTCGTTCCTTTCTCTATACGTCTTAGACGTTCGTTCTCAGGGCGAAGTGTACCCGAGCGCTCGGCGGGTCGCCTCGACGTCCTTCGCGATCTGATCCACCAGCGCCTCCGCGCTCCCGAATCGCAGCTCGTCGCGCAGCCGCTCGACGAACGCCATCTCGACGGCCTCGCCGTAGAGATCGGCCGTCAGGTCGAGGATGAACGACTCGAGCACCCGCTCGCCGCCGCCGAACGTGGGCCGCACGCCGAGGCTCGTGGCCGCGGGCCGCCGGTGCGAGCCCACGTCGGCCCACGTGGCATAGATGCCGTCGCGCGGCAGGAGGCGCTCGGGAGGCGTCGCCACGTTGATCGTGGGGTAGCCGAGCGCCCGTCCGCGCTTGTCACCGTGCACGATCCGGCCGCGCACGGCATATGGGCGGCCGAGCAGGTCCGCAGCGCCCCGGACCTCGCCCGCAACGAGCAGGTTGCGGATCCGCGTCGAGCTGATGACGTCACCGTCGTGCGTGACGGGCTGCACCACCTCGACGTCGACGGCGGCCTCGCCGGCGAGGCTCGCGAGCACGGCGACGTCGCCCTCGCGGTCGCGACCGAAGCGGAAGTCGGATCCGACCACGATGCGCCGCACCTCCCCCGCAGCGCGGAGGCGGTCGACGAACTCCTTCGCCGACAGCGCGAAGAACGCCGGGTCCGACCGGAACAGGACGACCGCGTCCGCGCCCGCCGCCGTGAGCAGCTCGGAGCGCTCGGTCGCGTCCGTCAGCGCGGACGGCGGCGCGCCCGGAGCGAGCACCTGGATCGGCAGCGGATCGAACGTCGCCGCGAGCGCGAGCCCGCCCTGCGCGTGCGCGAACACGCGCAGCCGCCGGATGACCTCCTGGTGCCCGCGGTGCACGCCGTCGAAGACGCCGATCGCGACGTGCAGCGGGCCACGCGGCCACCCCTCGAAGCCCCGGAGGACGCGCACGGGTGAGAGCCTACGGGCCCGGCTGGTCGTGGTCGCCGGTGATCGTCACGGGGGCGATGACCGCGGCGCCCGGGCTCGGCAGGCTCGGCACCGCGGCGCGGGGCCGCGTGAGACGCGCGCGGAGGCCGCTCACGAGCTCGGGGCGCAGGAACGGGATCGGCGCAGCGAGCGCGAGGATGAAGCCGAGGTGGTTCCCGTGGAAGTACCGCCCGAAGAACAGGAACGCGAGGAGCGTGATCGTGTAGCCCGTGAGCATCGTCGCGACGTCGGGCTCGCGGCGCAGCCGCCGCATGGACCAGATCGCCAGCGGGACCGCGGCCGCGATCTGGAAGATCGCGAACGGGAACTCCTGCTGCGGATACGAGATGACGCCGATGGTGCGAAGGAGCGCGGAGAAGCCCATCCCCGACACCGGATACGACCACGCCGCGCCGCCGGCGTTGTACGCGACGACGTCGTCCCACAGCGCCGGCGCGTTGTCGACGAGGAACGGGAGGAACGCCGCGAGGAGCACGATCGCGCCCGCCCACGACGCACGCGCAAGACCGAGCAGGCGCTCTCGGATCGGCAGCGCCGCGTCCTTCCAGAACAGGTACGCGAGCACGAACGGGAGCAGCGGGCCCGCGTGCAGCTTCGACGCGGCGGCGATCGCGATGGCGAGCACGCCGAGCGTGCGCCGCTCGCGCTGCAGCAGCGCGAGGCCGGCGAACATGAACAGGAGCACGAAGAAGTCGTTGCGGCCTTCCACGACGAAGGGGAAGAGCTGGGGATCGAGCGCGACGAGCGCGGTCAACGAAAGCGCCGCTGCGAGGGTCGGCGGCCGCGACGGTGAAGAGGCGGCCCAGCCGACCCGAGCGGCGACCAGCAGCGTCGCCACATATGCCGGCAGATACAGATAGCGCGCGTCGAAGACGAGTCCGAGCCGATCGAACAGGACCACGAACGGCACCGTCACCAGGAACAGCACCGGGAAGTACGTCAGGTGGTACAGCGCGGGGTTGTTGATCATCGGCCAGTAGAAGAGCGACGTGTCGAGGTAGTCCGCCACGTACGGGTCCTGGCCATTGACGAGCTTGCGCGCGGCCTCCTCGACCATGATCGCGCCGTCGTGGACGTACGTGTAGGGCTTCCCGGTCTCGCGCAGGACGATGGCGGCGATGGTCGGGACGACGACGAAGAGCAGGACGATCCCGGCGAGATGCAGCACCCGGTCGCGTCCGCGGAACCGTGACCCGAGCGCGTGGTCGCGCAGCGGATACGTCAGCGCGAGGAGGCCGCACGCGAGCAGCCACGCCGCGCCCCAGAGCCCCGGGAAGAGCTGCCACAGCGGCGCGTCGCGCGTCACCTGCACGACGGTGTGGTTCGCGAACAGGAGCAGCCAGTTCGCGGTCGCGAGCGCGCCGATGACCTTCGCGTCGAGCGACAGCCGGGTCAGCGCGGTCACGTTCCCTCCCATGCCCCGAGCACCGTCGCGGCGGCGGCACTGCGGAAACGGTCGTCGAGGTCGAGAAGCCGGTCGTCCGCGGGTCGCAGCAGCGCCGTGGCCTCGACGGTGCCCGCTGCACGGAGCCTGCCGATGTCGGCCGCATCGTCGACCGTCAGCGCGCCAACGGCAAGGCGCCGAAGCGCCCCAAGATGCGCGGCGGAGCCGAGGGCGCGGCCGATGTCGCGCGCGAGCGAGCGGACGTACGTCCCGGACGAGCAGACGATGAGGAGGCGTAATACCGGCGCCGACCACGACGCCATCGAGAGCCGTTCGATGCGGACCGTTCTCGCGTCGAGCACAACCGCGGTCCCGGCGCGCGCGAGCGCGTACGCGCGGCGACCCTCCACCTTCACGGCCGAGCGGTCGGGCGGCACCTGCCTGATCTCGCCGCGGAACGGCTCGAGGGCGCGGTCGAGCTCGGCCTCATCGAGCACGGGGACCGGTGCCTCGCGCCGGACCTCCCCCTCGCGGTCGTCCGTCGTCGTCTCGGCGCCGAAGCGCACGGCCGCGGCGTAGACCTTCGGGGCCGTGTGGAGGCGCTCGACGTACTTCGTCGCCGGCCCGACGAGGATCGGCAGGACTCCCGTGGCGAGCGGATCGAGCGTGCCGCCGTGGCCGACGCGCTTCGTCTCGAGGACGCGCCGCATCACCGCGACGACGTCGTGCGATGTCCATCCGCTCGGCTTGTCGACCGCGAGCGCGCCGGAGACGGCGTCAGCCGTCGGTCTGCCCCTCTGATCCGCCCGGGGGGACCCCGCGCTCGCGGGCCTCCCGGAGGAGGCCGGAGATCCGCGCAGCGCGCTCGGCAGAGCGGTCCTCGATGAAGATGAGGTCGGGGACGAAGCGCAGCTCGGTGCGCTCGCCCAGGGTCTTGCGCAGGTAGTGCTTCGCGCGGTCGAGCGCCGCCATGCCCTCGCGGCCCTTCTCCTCGTCGCCGAAGATGCTCACGTGCACGCGGGCCGTGCGCAGATCCGGCGTCGTCTCGACGGCGGTCACCGTCGCGAAGGAGATCCGGGGGTCGTTCAGCTCCTCGCTGATGATCTGGCCGAGCTCGCGCTGCAGCAGGGCGTTGACGCGATCGGTGCGCTTGTACGGCATGTCACTGCCTCGGCTTCGCCTGGATGACGTACGCCTCGATGATGTCGCCGACCGCCACGTCGTTGCTGCCTTCGAGCACGATGCCGCACTCGAGGCCCGTATTCACCTCGCGGGCGTCGTCCTTGAACCGCTTCAGCGAGCCGATCTTCCCGTCCCAGGCGACGGTGCCGCCGCGCATGATCCGAGCCTGCGCCGTGCGGCGGATGACGCCGTCGACGACCATGCAGCCCGCGATCGTCGTCTTGCCGGACGTGAAGGTCTGGCGCACCTCGGCATGTCCGAGGACCTGCTCCACCATCTCGGGCTCGAGCAACCCGACGAGCGCCTTCTGCACGTCGTCGAGCAGCTCGTAGATGACCTTGTACGAGCGCACGTCGACGCCCGTCTGGTCGGCGACGCGTTTCGCCGGGGCGTCGAGCTTGTTGTTGAACCCGACGATGACCGCGTTCGACGCGGCGGCGAGGGTGACGTCCGACTCGCTCACGTCGCCGACGGCGGCGTGGATGATCGTCAGCCCGACCTCGTCCTGCGGGAGCTTCGCGAGCGACCCGCGGATCGCCTCGAGCGACCCCTGCACGTCGGCCTTGAGGACGAGCTTCAGCTCCTTCGTCTTCCCTTCCTTCGCTTGCGCGAACATCTCGTCGAGCGTTGCCGGGCGCTCGCCGGCGGCGCCACCCGCGCGGCGGCGCTGCTCGTCGTCGACGAGCGCCTTCGCGATCTTCTCGTCCGGGACGACACGGAGGACGTCGCCGGCCTCCGGGACCTTCGGCAGCCCGAGGATCTCGACCGGCCGCGAGGGCTCCGCGCGGTTGATCGTCTTCCCGCGGTCGTCGACCATGGCGCGGACGCGCCCGAACGTCGTGCCGACGGCGACGAGGTCGCCGCGCGCGAGCGTGCCGGTGCGGACGAGGACGGTCGCGACGGCGCCGCGGCCGCTCTCGAGGTGGGCCTCGACGACGCTGCCGATCGCCGGACGCTCGGGGTCGGCCTTGAGGTCGCGGACGTCGGCGACGAGCACGATGACGTCGAGGAGGTCCTCGAGGCCCTGCTTCGTGCGAGCCGAGACCGCCACGAGCGGGACGTCCCCGCCGTACTCCTCGATGGTGACGCCCTGCTCCGCGAGCTGGCCCTTCACGCGATCGGGATCCGCGTCGTTCTTGTCGATCTTGTTCAGCGCGACCACGATCGGCACCTCGGCCGCCCTGGCGTGCGCGATCGCTTCGAGGGTCTGGGGCTGCACGCCGTCGTCCGCCGCGACGACGAGCACGGCGATGTCCGTGATCGAGGCGCCGCGAGCGCGCATCGCCGTGAACGCCTGGTGGCCGGGGGTGTCGATCCACGTGATCTTGCGGCCCTTGTGCTCGACCTGGTAGGCGCCGATGTGCTGGGTGATGCCGCCCGACTCGCGCGCGGTGATGTTCGTCTGGCGCACAGCGTCGAGCAGGCTCGTCTTGCCGTGGTCGACGTGGCCGAGCACTGTCACGACCGGCGCGCGCTCCTTCAGCCGGGCCGGGTCGTCGTCGGTCCAGAGGATCTGCTTCGCCGCCGCGGCAGGCTCCTCGGCGATGGCCGGCCCCTCTTCCACGGGCGCGGCCTGCTCCTCGGGAACGACCTCGAAGCCGAGCTCGGTCGCGACGAGCACCGCGGTGTCGTAGTCGATCGTCTCGTTCTTCGTCGCCATCAGGCCCATGTTCACGAGCGCCCGGATCACGTCGACGACCGAGACGTCGAACGCCTTGGCGAGATCTTCGACGCGGATCTGGCGCGGCAGCGCGACCGGCGCGGCCCCCTCCGGCGCCAGCACCACGACGGGCGCGGCCTGGGGCGGCGGGGGCGGCGGGCCGCTGCGGTCCTGGCGCCGTCTCGGGCGCGGACCGCGCGGCGGTGGGAATCGTCTCGGTCGTGCTTTCGGCATCTAGCCCTTTCGTTCCTTCAGTGCGGCCTCGAGGTCTCCCCGCAGCCGCTCGCGTGTGGTCTCATCGACGCTCGTCGCGAGCGACCGGGCCAGCGACCCCTCCGCGAGGCCGCGCTCGAGGCAGGCCGGGTCCGCACAAAGGTACGCCCCCCGGCCCGATGCTTTCCCGCGCAGGTCCACCGACAGCTCGCCCGTGCCCGCGGCGCGGACCACCCGCACGAGCTCGCGCTTCGCACGCTCGGTCCGGCATGCGACGCACGTCCGCTGCGGCAGCGGCCGCGAGACCTTACCGGCGATCGCGCCTCTTCTTCCCGCCGAGCAGCGCGCGGTCCTCTTCCTCGAGCTCCGACTCGTCCGCGAGCGCCGACTCGGCCTCGGCCTCGACGACGAGATCCTGTCGGATCCCCTCGTCGTCGACCTCGACGGGCGGCGCCTCGGGCTCGGGCGCCTCGACCACTTCCGGCTCGGGCGGCGTCTCCATCTCGGCGGCGACCTCGGACTCGCTGCGGATGTCGATCCGCCAGCTCGTGAGCTTCGCCGCGAGCTTCGCGTTGATGCCTTCCTTGCCGATCGCGAGCGAGAGGTAGCGGTCCGGGACGACGACGTACGCCGTCTTCTCCTCGGGCACGATGTCCACGCGCACGACCGGCGCCGGCGACAGCGCGTTGCCGACGTACTTCGGCGCGTCGTCGTCGTGCTGGACGACCTCGATGCGCTCGCCGCCGAGCTCGTTCGAGATCGCCTGCACGCGGAGGCCGCGCTGCCCGACGCACGCGCCGACCGGGTCGAGCCCGGCCTGCCGCGAGCGGACCGCGATCTTCGTGCGCGCGCCCGGCTCGCGCGCGATGCCCATGATCTCGACCTGCCCGTGGTAGATCTCGGGCACCTCGAGCTCGAAGAGCCGCTTCACGAGGCCCTTGTGCGCGCGGCTGACGATGATCTGGGGGCCGTGGATGGACCGACGCACCTCGAGGATGAGCACCTTGCGGTGCTGGCCCACGAAGTACCGCTCGTGCGGCGCCTGCTCGGAGCGCGGGAGGATCGCCTTCGCCTTCCCGAGGTCCATGATCGCCGCTCCCGCGTCGAAGCGGTCGATGACGCCGTTGATGATGTCGCCCTCGCGGTCGGCGTACTCGGCGAACACCTGCTCGCGCTCGGCCTCACGCAGCGACTGCTGGATAACCTGCTTCGCGGTCTGCGCGCCGATCCGGCCCAGCGCCGCCGCCGACTCTTCGAGCGGGACGATGTCGCCGAGCTGGACGTCGGGCTTGATGCGCTTGGCCGCGTCCAACAGGATCTGCAGCTTCGGATCCTCGACTTTGTCGACGACCGTCTTGAGCAGGAAGACCCGGAAGGCACCGGTAGTGATGTCGACCTTGACGTCGATGTTCTCTTCGGCGCCGTAGGCGCGCTTAAGGGCCCGGGCGATGATGTCGCCCACGACCTCTTTGGGGAGCCCCTTCTCGGCGGAGAGCTGTGCAAGACCGGTCACGAGTTCTCGGTTCATCGCCGGCGCTCCCCCTCTTCTTCAATTAGCGATCTGCCGCGGCTTCGCGGACCATCAGCCGCGACCGTCCGGGCGACAAAAAAAGTGGGGTCGACCCACTTTCAGCGGCGCCCGCGGCTCCCGGGCATCGACCGGTAGCCGTTGACGAAATTGTATCAAAGAGGAGCAACGTCGGGAGGTGGCCGCCGCCCGCTCTTTAGGTGAGGTTGTTCCCGATGTTCGAGAACTGGTTCACCAGTTGTTCCCGTAGAAAGACCATCGCGATGATGATCGCGATCGCGATGACGGCGATGATGAGTGCGTATTCGACCAAGCCTTGCCCTGATTCGTCTATCCAAAATCGACCCATTCCCACTCCTTACAGGCGGGTCGGCGGCCACCGATAGCCTGCCATGGCGCCAGGGCGCCTGCTAGTGCGAAGCGGTATGCGCTTGGTTGACCGTCACCGCCCTGTCACCCCGACCCGCCCAGCGGATCGCAGGGCGGCCGTGACGCGCTCCTCGGTGGTCGCGGCGCCCGCTGGCGGAGCTCCCCGCAGGGCCGAGATGGCCTCGCTCGCGGTGTAGCCGAGGGCCTGCAGCGCCGCCGCTGCTTCGTCATCGGTCAGCACGCCGGTGGGCTCGCGCGCTGGACCCGTCCGACCGATCTTGCCTTTGAGATCGACGATGAGACGCTCCGCGGTCTTCTTCCCCACTCCCGGTGCGCGTGCGAGAGCAACGGAGTCGCCCGACGCGATCGCGGCGGCTATCGCTGAGGGACTCGAGACCGACAACAACGCCAGGCCCGCTCGCGGGCCGACGCCGGAGACCGTGATCAGGAGCTCGAACAGCGCGAGCTCGTCCCGTGTCTCGAACCCGAAGAGCTGCTGGGCATCGTCGCGGACGACGTGATGCGTGTGCAACGCGACCGTGTCGCCCGACGGCGGTCGCGGGACGAACACCTTGTAGCCGACGCCGCGCACATCGACGACAACATGGTCCGCGCCGCGCGCGACGATCTCGCCGCTCACATAACCGATCATGAGTCAGCGCGAGG
>DASWDY010000058.1:0-11171 GCA_036395035.1 Candidatus Limnocylindria bacterium | reverse complement strand
GGTCACGATGCCGATCACCGAGCAGCGCAGCGCGAGCCAGCGATAGCGGAAGAGGTCCACGAAGCCCTGGCGCACGCCGCCGAGCTCGCCGAGGTCGCGTCGCGCGATCGAGCTGCGGTGCACCGCGAGGTCGATGAGCTCCGGGATCGCGAACAGGCCGAGCACGGCCGGGACGATGCGGATCCCTTCCCAGAGGTAGAGCTGCCCGAAGACGTACCGCAGCGTCGCGGTCCCCGGTGACTGGCCGACCATCGAGAACAGCAGGCCGAGGGCCGCGGCGATGAAGCCCTTCACCGGCGAGTCCCCGGTGAGGCTCGACACGAACGCGATCCCGACGACGGCGAACATGAGGAACTCGGGCGAGCCGAACGAGCGCAGGAACGGCTGGATGATCGGGATCGTCACCATGAGGCTGAGCGCGCCGATCACCGCGCCGAGGAGGGCGCCGAAGAGCGCGGCGCCGAGGGCGCGCCCTGCCTGGCCATTCTTCGCCATCGTGTGCCCGTCGAGGATCGTCGCGGCCGTCACGGGTTCGCCCGGCACGCCGAAGAGGATCGACGTGATCTCGCCGGTCATCGCGACGACCGACGCCATCCCGAGGAGGAACGCGAACGCCTCGGGCGGCTTCATGTGGAAGGTGAACGGGAGCATGAGAGCGACGGCCGTCGCGCCGCCGATCCCGGGCAGGATCCCGACGACGAATCCGGCCGCGATGCCCACGAACATGAGACCGATCGCCGGCCAGGCCAGGATCTGGCCGAGGCCGGCGATCAGCGCTTCGAACAACGGACTGCTACTTCTTGTCCAGGGCTGCCTTCAGTGCGTCGATCGTCGCCTTGTCGAAGCCGAGGAGCTGGTCGACGACCTTCTTCGTCTCCTCCGCCTTCTTCGGGGCGACGTCGATCTTCGCCTTCTTCGCCTCCTCGAGGAGGTCCTTGTCGCTCCACGCCTTGATGAAGGCGTCCTGGAGCGCCTTCAGGCGCTCCGCCGGGATGCCCGGCGGCGCCGTGAACGACTTGCTGATCGAGGTCGGGGTCGTGATCCCGAGGATCAGCTTCTTGTTCACGTCGCCCGATGCGATGTCGGTCGCGACGGGCGTATTGCCGAGCTCCTTGATCTTCTCGTCGCCCTGCTGGACGAGCGGGATCATGGTGCCGTCCTGCAGGTTCTTGCCCTGGGTGACGCTCATGCTCTCCCAGGTCCAGCAGCCGCCCTGCACCTCGTTGCTGTCGACGGCGCGTGAGATGCCCGCGGTCCCGTTGTAGCCGCTGACGATCTGGATGTTCGCGCCGAGCGCGGTGCGCAGGATCTGGGGGAAGTCACCCGTGTTCGACCCGGGCCCGGTCGAGCCCACGATGAACTTCTTTCCGTTCGGGCCCATCACGTCCTGGATCGACTTGATGCCGCTGTCCTTCCGCGCGATGCACACGATCGTCGCGGAGAAGACGCTGCCGAGCCAGCCGAACTTCGCCGCGTCGAACTTGATGTCGGACTGGCCGAGCGCCTGCTGCAGGACCTGCAGCTCATTGAAGACCCCGAACGCGGTCCCGTCCTTCGGCGCCGCCTCGTACAGCCAGTTCGCCGCGACGCGGCTGCCCGCGCCGGCCATGTTCTCGACGATGAGCGTCGGCTCTCCGGGGATGTACTTGCCCATGTAGCGGGCGAGGATCCGCGCGGTGGTGTCGAATCCGCCGCCGGCCTCGAGCCCGACGACCACGCGGACGGTCTTGCCGCGGTAGAAGTCGGCGACCGCCTTGGTGGGATCCTGCGTCGGCGCCGCTGTGGCCGCCGTCGTCGCCGGCGCCGCGCTGGTCGATGTGGGTGCCTGCGTGGCACCGCCGCACGCGGCGACGACGACGATCGACGCCATGAGGAACGCGAGCCTCCCGCCCATCATCCGAGCCTCCCTCTGCGCTTTCATTCCGACCGAGGCGGAATGGTAGGACCATTGCCAAGGCCGGCGATCGCGGCGCCTTCTACCATCGGTCCATGGCCGTCGAGACCGACCTCACGCTACGCACCTCCGAATTGCGCTACGAGCGGCGGGGCGCCGTCGCGATCCTCACCTTCGATCGACCTGACGCGCGCAACGCGATGACCTGGGAGATGTACGAGGGCCTCCACGACGCCTGCGAGCACGTCGACGCCGACGACCGCGTTCGGGTGTTCGTCCTGCGCGGTGCGGGCGACAAGGCGTTCGTCGCCGGCACGGACATCTCGCAGTTCCGCGAGTTCACGACCCCGCAGCACGCCATCGACTACGAGCGGCGCCAGAACCGTAACGTCGGTCGCGTCGAGGAGGTCCGGAAGCCGACGATCGCGATGATCCGCGGCTTCGCCGTCGGCGGCGGCGCCAACATCGCGCTCGCGTGCGATCTGCGGATCGCCGCCACGGACGCGAAGATCGGCGTCCCGATCGCGAAGACGCTCGGGAACACGCTCTCGATCACGACGCTCGCGCGGATCGTCGCCCACGTCGGGCCGGCACGGACGAAGGAGCTGCTCTTCACCGCACGGCTGATCGGCGCAGAGGAAGGCAAGGCCGCGGGCCTCTTCAACGACGTCGTCGAGCCCGAACGGCTCGAGGCCCGGACGATGGAGGTCGCCGAGGCCATCGCGGCGAACGCGCCGCTCACCATCCGCTCCGTGAAGGAGGGGGTGCGCCGCCTCATGGCGCGGGCGCGGATCGAGGAGGCGGAGGATCTCGTCCAGATGGCGTACCAGAGCGAGGACTTCAAGGAGGGCGTGGACGCGTTCCTGAACAAGCGCCCACCGGTCTGGCGGGGCCGCTGACGATGCGCGCCCGCCGGCCCCATGAGGGCAAGGGGTACGCGCTCGAGGACATCCGCGTCCTCGAGCTGACGAACTTCATGGCCGGTCCCTTCTGCGGGATGTTGCTCGCGGACATGGGCGCGGACGTCATCAAGGTCGAGAACCCGAAGGGCGGGGACTTCACCCGGCTCGCGGGGCCGTTCCTCGCCGGCGAGGGGGCCGGCTTCCTCGCGGTGAACCGGAACAAGCGGTCGATCGCCCTCGACCTCAAGGCCGAGCGTGGCCGCGCGATCTTCCTCGATCTCGTCCGGACGTCCGACGTCGTCATCGAGAACCTGCGCCCGGGGACGCTCGACGACCTGGGGATCGGCTATCCGGCGCTGGACCGGGTCAACCCAGGGATCATCCTCTCGTCCGCGAGCGGCTATGGCCAGAGCGGGCCGTACAAGCACCGCGCCGCGCTCGATCTGATCATCCAGGGCATGAGCGGGCTCATGGCGATCACCGGCGAGGAAGGGCGGCCGCCGGTGAAGGTCGGCGTGCCGCTCACGGACCTCGCGGCGGCGCTGTTCGGGGCGTACGGGATCCTCGCCGCGCTGCGCGTGCGCGACCGCGACGGCAAGGGGCAGCACATCGACATCAGCCTCCTCGAGAGCGCGATCGCGCTCCAGGCGTGGGAGACGAGCAGCTTCTTCGCGACCGGCGACGTCCCGCGGCCGCTCGGGAGCGCTCACCGTATCAACGCGCCGTACCAGGCGATGCGCACGAGCGACGGCTACATCACGATCGGCGCGACCACGCCCGGGAACTGGCAGGCCTTCATCCGCGCGCTGGGCATCGAGCACCTGAACGACGACGAGCGCTTCAAGACCGGACCGCTCCGCCGCAAGAACTACCAGGAGCTCGCCGCGCTGATCGAGCAGGTCACCGTCACGGATGCGAGCGAGCACTGGTACCGGCTGCTCGAGCGCGCCGGCGTGCCGTGCGGCGTGCTGAATCGGCTCGACCAGGTCCTCGACGACGAGCACGTGAAGGCGCGCGGCGTCGTCCGCGAGCTCGACCATCCGACGGCCGGGCGTGTCCGCGCGACCGCCAACCCGGTCCGGCCGTCGCGCACGCCGATGCGCCACGAGCGCGCCGGCCCGCTCCTGGGTGAGGACACCCGGGACCTGCTCACGGAGCTCGGGGTCGAGGACGCCGACTCGCTCGAGCGCGACGGTGTCGTGGCCTCTGCGCGAGCGCTCGCGCGGTAGTCCTGCGCCGCGTCAGGGCTTGGCGGTCTCCGTGAACCACTCCGTCGGCAGCTCCCGTCCCAGACCCTTCGCCTTCGCGGCGCGGTAGACCGCGTTCGCGACCGCGGCGAACTGGATGCCGAGGCCGCTGGAGGCGCCGAGGCCACCGCCGGTGAAGAGCGTGACGTCCTCCGCGGAACGGCGCCCCGCGCGGCCGCACACGACGTCGCCGAGCTCCACGACCTTTCCCGCGAGGCGGCGGTCGAGGTGCTTCACCTCCGCCGCCTCGACCGGCGCGTTCCCCGGCGGGTGATGGAACGTCGCCGCCTCGCGGCTGCGCACGACGATCACGTCCGCGCGCGCGAGGGTCCCCGCGTCGAGCTCGTGCGACTGGACCGAGCCGACGTGCTGGCCCGCGGCCAGCCAGGCGCCGTCGAGGACAGGGTCGTTCGAGTTCGTGGCGCACACGACGATGTCCGCACCTTCGACCGCCTCGCGCGCCGAGGACACCGCGCGGACCGGACGGCCGATGCGCTCCGACACGCGCGCGGCGAACGCCGCGACGCGGTCCGCGTTCGTGCTGTACGCCCGCACGTGCTCGATGTCACGCACCTGGGCGAGCGCGACGAGCTGCGTCTCCGCCTGCCATCCCGATCCGATGAGGCCGACGATCCGCGCGTCGCGTCGCGCCAGATGCTTCGCCGCGAGGGCGCTCGTGCAGCCGACGCGCATCCGTTGCAGCTCGCCGTCCTGAAGGATCGCGAGCGGCTCGAGCGTACGGATGTCGAAGAGGAGGACGAGGCCGACGAACCGGGCCCCGGGCGCGAGGGCGAGCTTGTCGCGACGGCGCTTCCCGCCCTGCTCGTGCTCGTGCGTGTGATCGGAGCTGAGGCGGATCGCGTGCACGCCGAGACGCGGGATCGAGCCGTCCATCGACTTGAAGAGATACCAATGCCCGTCCCCGAGCGGCGTGTACGTGTGCGACCGCGGGCGGTTGACGGCCTCGCCCGCGGCGAGGTCGGCGAACGCGGTCTCGAGCGCATCGATGCACGCGCGCGCATCGAGCACGCGAAGCACGTCGTCGTTCGAGAGGAGGAGCGTCACCGGCTGCCGAAGCGTATGACGCGCCCACCTACCATGCGGCCCGGTGCGGATCGACATCGAGGGGCTGACGATCCGGTTCCGCGGGGGCGTCGAGGCCGTGCGCGACGTCGGCCTGAGCGTCGGGAGCGGTGAGCTCGTCGCGGTCGTCGGTCCGTCGGGCTGCGGGAAGAGCACGATGCTCAACGCGATCGCCGGGCTGCTGCCGGCCGCCGAGGTCGACATCGGCGGGACCGTCGCGCTCGACGGCGCGGACATCCGCCGCGCCGACCGGCGCGCGCTCGCGCTCGGCTACGTCTTCCAGCGCGACGCGCTGCTGCCGTGGGCGACGATCGCCGCGAACGTCGAGCTCGGGCTGCGTATCCGCGGGGTGCCGGCACCGGAGCGCGCGCGGCGCGTCGCCGAGCTCATCGGCATCGCCGGCCTCGCCGGGTTCGAGCGGTACTACCCGCACCAGGTGTCCGGGGGGATGCGGCAGCGGACGTCGCTCATCCGCACGCTCGCGTACGAGCCCCGGGCCATCCTCATGGACGAGCCGTTCGGCGCGCTCGACGCCCAGAACCGGATGATCCTCCAGAGCGAGCTCCTGCGCATGTGGGAGCGCACGCGCACGACGATCCTCTTCGTCACGCACGACCTCGCCGAGGCGATCACGCTCGGCCAGCGCGTGGTCGCGTTCTCGAAGCGACCCGGCCGCGTCACCGGCGTCTTCGACGTCCCGATCCCCGGGCCGCGCGACGTCTTCGAGATCCGCGGCACGTCCGAGTTCACGCGCCTCGAGCGCGAGATCTGGTCCCACCTGCGCGAGGACTTCCGCGCGTGATCGCGCGCGTCGCGCGCCGGCTCGCGCTCATCGCGGCCGTCCTGGTCGCCTGGGAGGCGGCGACGGGCGGCTTCGGCGGCGGGCTCCGCGCGGTCGATCCGATCCTCGTCGCCCGCCCTTCGAGCGCCGTCGCCGAGATCGGCCGCTACGCCGCGACGGGTCTCCTCACGCGCGACCTCGTCACGACGCTGCAGGCCGCGTTCGCGGGCCTCGCGCTCGGCATGGTCCTCGGCGTCGGGACCGGGCTCGTGCTCGGCTACCTGCGGCCGATCGCGGACACCGTCGAGCCGCTCCTCGTGGCGCTCAACTCGCTGCCGCGCATCGCGCTCGCGCCGATCCTCATCATCGCGTTCGGGCTCGGGATCACCTCGAAGATCTTCCTCGCGTTCATCACGGTCTTCTTCGTGATCTTCTTCAACACGTACCAGGGCGTGCAGTCCGTGGATCCGGATCTCGTACGCGTCGTCACGGTGATGGGCGGGACACGCGCGCATCTCGCGCGGTACGTCATCCTCCCGAGCGTCTTCTCCTGGATCTTCGCGGCGCTCCGGACGAGCGTGTCGTTCGCGCTCTCGGGCGCCGTCGTCGGTGAGTTCGTGGGCTCGACCGCGGGGCTCGGCTATCGGATGACGATCGCGGCCGGCCTCCTCGACACCGAGCGCGTATACGCGATCCTGCTCATCCTCATGGTGGTGGCCGTGACGCTCGTCGAGGTCGCGCGGCGCGTCGAGGGCCGCGTCCTGCGCTGGCGGCCGGCCGGGGTCGTGGGCGCTTGACGCTGGTATGACCATGTCGCCCTGCGGCCCGGTGCGCCGCGCGGGAGGGATCATGACCAGGCTCGTCACGCTCGTCCTCGTCGGGATCCTCGCGTCGGCGTGCGGCGGCGGCACGCCCACGTCCACCGCGACCGCGGCGGCGGCGCCCACCGCGGCGGGCGCGACCGTCGCGGCGACGCCGAAGCCGCCGAAGGACAAGGTGAAGCTGCCGACCACCCTCTCGACGGAGCTGAACCTCGCGAGCCTCGTCGCGTACGCGAAGGACTTCTTCGGCGAGGAGAACATCGAGGTCACCGACATCGTGGTCGGCTCGAGCGGGACGCTCCGCGCCGCGATGATCGCGAAGGAGTTCGACTTCGGCCTCTTCGCCTTCGTGCACGATCCGATCGCGCGCCTCGCCGGATCGCCGTGGAAGGCGGTGGTCGGCACGTACGACCGTGAGATCTTCAGCCTGCTCGTCCGCAAGGAGCTGCAGGCGACGGTGAAGAAGGTCGCCGATCTGAAGGGCATGAAGGTCGGCGTCACGGGCGCCGGGTCGGGGTCATGGGCGATGGCGAACGTGTACCTGAAGAAGGCGGGCCTCGACCCGACGAAGGACATCGAGCTCGTGAACCTCGGCGGCGACCCCGGCGTGATCTTCACGGCGCTGTCGACGTCGAAGATCGACGCGATCAGCTCGTGGGAGCCGATCACGAGCCGCGTGCTCGAGACGGGCGCCGGCTTCGCGCTCGCTCCGATCTACGACGCCGCGGTGCACAAGGAGTACGTCGGGTCGGAGAAGGCGCTCGGGTTCGCGCTCATGACGCGCGAGGACGTCATCGCCGGCAAGAAGGACCTCGTGACGCGGATGGTGAACGCGCACAAGAAGGGCCTCGCGTTCATCAAGGCGAACACCGCGGCGGCCCTCGCCGACACCGTCCTCGGGAACCCGAAGACCGCCGAGCAGTTCTCGGGTCTCGACAAGGCGGTCGTCACGAAGCTCATCGAGCGGATCAAGCCGGGCTACGGCGACGGATGCCTCTCGCGGAGCGGGTTCAAGGCGGAGATGGACCTCGCCGTGACGTACCAGCTCGTGAAGCAAGCGATCACGTTCGAGGAGTTCGGCGACGCCAGCTTCGCGGGGGCGTGCAACTAGACGGTCGCGGTCCTCACGGGTGGACGTCCTGCGTGAGCCACTCCGTCGGTAGCTCGCGCCCGGCGCCGGCCGCCTTCGCTTTCCGGTAGAGCGCGCCGCCGACGGCGGCGAACTGATAGCCGCGGCCGATGTTGTTGAGGAAGCAGGTCACCTCGTCCGGCCGACCACGGCCGGGCGCCGTGCCCGCGACGACGTCGTGCAGCTCGGGCAGCGCGTCGAAGTCGATCTCCGACAGGAGCGTCCAGCCCTTCCCCTCCCTCGCCTCCGGCACGTCGACGCCCTTCGCGACGACGTGCATCGGCGTCGCGTGCTTCGCGTGGATGACCACTCGGTCGGCCCGCCTGATCGCGGCGGGCTCGATCTCCGGCCGCTTGATCGACGAGAGGTGCATGCCCGGCTCGACCCAGCGCTCGAAGAACACGTGGTCGATCGTGTTCGTCGCGCACATGACGACGTCGGCGCCGCGCACCGCGGCGTCGGGCGATGCGACCGCCTCGACGTCCACGCCGAGGCGTCCCGACCACTCGCGCGCGAACGCGTCGCGGCGCTCGGCGCTCGTGCTGTAGCAGCGGATCCGCTCGACGCGTCGCACCGCGCAGATCGCCATGAGCTGGCCGCCGGCCTGCCAGCCCGAGCCGATGAGGCCGACGGTCCGCGCGTCCGCTCGCGCGAGGCGGTCCGCGGCGAGGCCGTTCGTGCCGCCGACGCGCAGGCGCTGCAGGTAGCCGTCGGGAAGGATCGCGAGCGGCTCCCCCGTCGCGATCGAGAAGAGCAGGACGAGGCCGACCCAGCGGCCACCGGGCGCCGTCGGGAGCTTCTCGCGCCGCGCGTTGCCCCCGCGCGTCGGCCACGTCACGACGTCGGAGTCGATGCGCACGGCGCCGACGCCGAACGCGGGCGCGATCCCGTCCATCGACTTCAGCGAGTACAGCGACCCGTCGACCGGGCCGGGCACGAAGCTGTCGGAGCGCCGCCGGTCCGTGCCGCGCCCCGCCGCGAGGTCGCGGTACGCGAGATCGAGCGCGTCGATGCACTCGCGCATCGTGAGCAGGCGGTCAACGTCATCGTTCGACAGGAGCAGCGTCATGCGCGCGCATCCTGATCCGCCGCGCGCGGCGGTGCCGCCGCCGCCATGATGGTCACGAGTGAAGCTCCCCCCGGGTCTCGCGCCGCTGCGCGAGCGCGATTTCGCGCTCTACTGGTACGGACAGACGACCTCGCAGATCGGCACGTGGGCCGAGCTCACCACGACGAGCTGGCTCCTCTACGACCTCACCTCATCGCCGCTGCTCCTCGGGCTGAACGGCATCTTCCGCGCGGCCCCGGTGCTCCTGCTGTCGCTCCTCGGCGGGGCCGTCGCCGACCGCGTGCCGCGCAAGCGCCTCATCCTCATCACGCTGACCGCGGAGGCGCTGGTCGCGTTCGCGCTCGGCGCTCTCGTGGTGACCGGCGCGGTCCGGTTCTGGCACCTGTACATCGCGACGGCGGTCACCGGCACGCTCGTCTCGTTCGAGCAGCCGGCGCGGCTCGCGATGTACCCGTCGCTCGTGTCGCGTGCGCAGCTGCAGAACGCGGTCATGCTGCACGCGGTCATCCATCGGTCGTCGACGCTCATCGGCCCCGCGATCGGCGGCCTGCTCATCGCGCGGTTCGGGATCGCCGTGCCGTACTTCGTGAACGCGGCGAGCTTCGTCGCGATCCTCCTCGCCCTGCTCGCGATCCACGTGCCGGATCATGCGGTGCGCATCCGGGCGTCGGTCGCGCGCGAGGTGCTCGACGGCCTGCGATACGTGGGGCGGCACCGCGTCCTGCCGGCGCTGTTCCTCGCCGAGATCGCGGTGAGCCTGTTCGGGCACAACTCCGCGCTCGTCACGATCTACGCGCGCGACGTGCTCCACGTCGACGCGCAAGGCCTCGGGATCATGCTCGGCGCGGTCGGCGCCGGCGCGCTCGTCGGCGTCGCCGTCCTCCTCGCGACGGGCGACGTGCGACGCAAGGGCGCGCTCATGCTCGGCGGCGGCCTCGCTTACGCCGCGACCCTCCTCGCGTTCGGCAACGCGCCCGCCTTCGTGGTCGCCGTCGTCGCGCTGCTGCTGGTGGGGCTCGCGGACTCCATGTGGGGGTCGATGCGGAACACGATCATGCAGACCGCGATCGCCGACGCGTACCGCGGGCGCGTCATGTCGCTGAACATCATCGTCACGCGCGGGCTCACCAACCTCTCGCAGCTGCAGACCGGTATCGCGGTCTCGCTCTTCGGCCCGCCGGGCGCGGTGCTCCTCGGCGGCGCGGTGATCGCGGCCGTCGTGGCGGGGACCGCCGCGCGCAGCCGGGAGCTGCGCGGCTACGAGACGGCGACCCTCGCGGTCGACGCGGATGCCGAGCCGTCGGTCGCGTCCTCGAGGTACACGACGCTGTCGTAGCCGAGCAGCTTGAACATCCGGTTCTGCGCCGAGAGCAGGAGGAGCGGCGCGGCACCGTCGTTCACGTGCTGGTGCACGGTGTTCTGCGGGACGTACAGCATCTCGCCCGCCTTCACGGCCCAGCGCGACGGCGCGGTGGCGATCCGCGCGTAGTACTTGTCCTCGATCTCCGCCTCGACGTCCCAGTGGAGGCCGTGGCCCTCGCCCGACATGACGTAGACGAGCTCGTCGGCCATGTGCCAGTGCCGCGCGGAGCGGCCGCCGGCGGGGATCTCCTGCTGGTAGAGGTCGACGCTGTGCGCGCGCAGATCGGTCCGGGCCGGCGACGTGATCACGCGGACGCGTCCCTCGGCCGTCGTCGCCCACGGCGCGTCGGCCGTCGTGATGACCTTCCTCTTCGCCTCCACGCCGGGGCTCCAGAGGCGTGACCAGTCCTCGCGCGGGCCGAGGCCGTCGGCCGCGGGCCCACCGCGACCCTGCTGCACCAGACCGAGGTACATCCAGGTCGCCTTCGCCTTGATGACGAGGCAGACCGCTCGCTCGGTCTCGCTCGCGTTGAAGTGCTGGTGCACCGAGTCCGTGTGCACGACGACGACGTCGTCCTTCTTCCAGTCGTACCGCTTGCCGTCGTGGATCTCGTACCCGGCGCCCTCGAGGATGTAGAACAGCGCCTCGTTCTGGTGGCCGTGGCCCTTGTTCCAGCCGCCCGGGAAGAGCTCGACGAAGTGCGACTGCAGCGTCTGCGTGAGGAATGGATCGTCACCCGGGGCGACGAGCCACGTCGCCTGCGACCGGTCGCCGTGATCGCCGTATCCGGCGGTGTCGCGGCCGAGCTTCCAGCCTCCGCGGACGACGCGGTCGGCGGCGCGCTGCCGCCGGCGGAGCTCGCCGAGGCCGTACTGCTCCGAC
>DASWDY010000057.1:0-5233 GCA_036395035.1 Candidatus Limnocylindria bacterium | reverse complement strand
CGTCGCGTGCGAGAGCGGCTCGGCGTACCCCGCGAGGCGGCTCGTCGGACGGCGGATGCCCTTCGCGACGACCTTCACCTTGCCGAAATGACGCGTGAGGAGCGTGAGGATGCGGTCAGCCTCTCCGAGATCCAACGTCTTCAGGACGATGGCTTCGGCCCGATACGTGCGAGATGCCATCCGATACTGATGCTAGCCGCATATCATCGGCGGAGGTGGGCATGACCGGTCCCGACCTCGCTCCTCGGCTCACTTCGATCGACGAAGAGATCCGGTCGGTCCTGACGCAGGCCGAGCCGGCGCTGCAGCCGTTCTACGGGATGATGCTGTACCACCTCGGCCTCGACGTCGCGGAGCGCGCCGGCTCGGGCAAGCGGCTGCGCCCGCTCATCCTCGTGCTCCTGTACGAGGCGCTCGCCGGTGAGATCCGTCCCGCGCTCCCAGCCGCGGCCGCGATCGAGCTGCTCCACAACTTCACGCTCATCCACGACGACATCGAGGACCAGGATCCGACGCGGCGCCACCGCCCGACGGTGTGGTCCGTTTGGGGCGTGCCGCAGGCCATCAACGCGGGCGACGGCATGTACGCGACGTCGCGGCTCGCCGTGCACCGCCTGACCGCGCGCGGCATCGCGGCCGACCGCGTGCTCGAGTTCGCGTGCCTCCTCGACCAGGCCTGCGTCCAGGTGTGCGAGGGGCAGTTCCTCGACATCAGCTTCGAGTCCCGCACCGACGTCACGGCGGAGCGCCACCGCGGGATGGTGGCGAAGAAGACGGGGGCGCTCTTCTCGGCGGCGGCGGAAGGCGCGGCCGTCCTCGGGCGAAGCGACCGCGACCTGCGCGAGGCGCTCATCCGGTTCGGCGCGGACTTCGGCCAGGCCTTCCAGGCGCACGACGACCTCCTCGGGATCTGGGGGACGACCGAGCGCACCGGCAAGGTCGAGATGAACGACATCGCGAAGCGCAAGAAGACGCTCCCCGTCGTGCTCGCTTTCGAGCGCGCCGCGCCGCGCGTCCGCGCCACGCTCGAGGAGCTCTACGGCGCGCCGGCGCCGCTCCCGCCCGAGACCGTCGACCGCGTGCGCGACATCCTCGACGACCTGCGCGTCCGCGAGCTCATCGAGCGCGAGATCGGGATCCATCGCGAGCGCGCGCTGCACGAGCTGCGCGGCGTGCGTGACCTCGCGTCGTCGACCGAGCCCATCCGCCTGCTCGAGCGGCTCATCGACAGCACGACCGGCGCGCCGAGCGAGGCTCCCGCAACGGCTTAGGATGCGGCGCCAGTGAGCGCCGCGACACGCGGGAACGTCCCCGGCGACGTCATCCTCGAGCCGAACGAGAACGTGCTCGTCGCGACGCGCCCGCTCTTCCTGTGGGAGCCGCTCGTCCTCCTCTGGTTCGTGCTCGCCGGCCTCACGCTGTACGGCCTGAGCGTCCCGGACATGCTCATCGCGACCATCGGCCTCGCAGCGTTCGTCGCTGTCGGGCTGCTGCTGTTCGTCGTCTGGATCCCGTGGCGCGCCCGCTGGTACATCCTCACCGACCGCCGCGTCGTGGCGCGGTGGGGCGTCGTGAACCGCCACCAGGCGGCGGTACTGCTCGACCGCGTACAGGACGCGAGCCTCTCGCGCCCGTTCCCGCTCTCGCTCGTCCGCGACTACGGGGTGATCTTCCTCGAGACGGCCGGCGAGCATTCGGAGCGGACGATCTCGGCGGGGCTCGACGAGCTGCGCATGACCGGCGCGTCGGCCTTCTACCGCACGCTGACGGACGCGCTGACCCCGGGCCGCTAGCTCCGGGCGAGCTTCTCCGACGTAAAGGGGTCGGGCAGCAGCTCCGCGAGGGTCGTCGCCTTCCGCTGGCCGGTCGTCGTCGCGAGGATCACGCGCGTCCCCGGCGAGAACTCGTGCAGCACCTGGCGGCACGCGCCGCACGGCGACGGCAGCGCGTCCCCGCCCGTCACGATCGCGATCGCGTCGTAGTCCTTCGTGTCGCCGGCCGCGACGGCGACGAACACCGCGCACCGCTCGGCGCACACGGTCAGGCCGTACGACGCGTTCTCCACGTTCGCGCCCGTGTGCACCTTGTTGCGCTTCGTCCGGATGGCGGCGCCGACCTTGTACTTCGAGTACGGCGCGTAGGCGCGCTCGCGGGCGAGGGAGGCGATGCGGACGAGGTCCTCATCACCCGGGCCGAGGGCCGCGCTCACCGCGCGAGCGTCTCCTCGTCGGGCTCGCGGATCTCGCGCGTCACGCGCACGCGCCGGATGCGCCGCGCCTCGACCGTCTCCACGACGAACCGCACGCCGTCGGTGCGGACCTCCTCGCCGGCCTTCGGCAGGCGGCCGAGCTCGTGCACGATGTACCCACCCAGGGTGTCGTAGTCGTCCGACGGCGGCAGGTCGAGGTCGAAGGCCTCGCGCACGTCGTCGAACGGGACGCGCCCGTCCATGAGCGCCTCGTTCTCGGAGACCGGGATGACGAGCTCCTGCTCGGCCTCGTACTCGTCGCGGATCTCGCCGACGATCTCCTCGATGAGGTCCTCGATCGTGACGAGACCGGCGGTGCCGCCGTACTCGTCGACGACGATCGCCATGTGCAGCTTGTTGCGCTGCATCTCGCGGAGCAGCTCGTCGACGCGCTTCGTCTCGGGGACGAAGTGCGCCGGCCGCACGTACTGGCGCAGCGACACGTCCTTCTCGCCCTTCGCGAGGCGGCGGAAGAGGTCCTTCGCGTACAGGATCCCGATGATCTGGTCGGGCGTGCCGTCGTAGACCGGGATACGCGAGTGGCCGACGGCGACGACCTGGTCGAGCACGCGCTCGCCCGGCGTGTCGGCGTCGACGGCGCGGACGTCCGTGCGCGGGATCATCACGTCGTGGACCTGCTTGTTCCCGAGCTCGAAGATCCCCTGGATCATGTCGCGCTCCTGCTCGTGGAGGACGCCCTGCTCCTCCCCGGTCTCGACGAGCGCGCGGATCTCGTCCTCGCTCACGGCCGTCGTCGACGGGGCGGCGCCGAACGGCCGCGTCAGCAGGCTCGTCACGGACCAGAGCGCCGCGACGACCGGGCTCGTCACCCAGCTCACCACGTCGATCGGCACCGCCAGCACGAGCAGGACGCCGGTCGAGTAGCGCGCGCCGATCGCGCGAGGCACGAACAGGCCGAACAGCATCGCGATCGCGGAGAGGCCGACGACGGTCACGACGACGGCGGTGACGTCGGAGATCTCCGTCCGCACGCCGACGAAGGAGAGGATCTGCGAGAGTCGCGGCGCGACCCCCGCGGCGGCGATCGCGGAATAGGCGAACACCACGAGGAACTCGGCCACCTGCAGCGCGGACAGGTACCGGAGGGACCGCTCGCCGATGGCGGTCGCGATCCGGCCGCGGCGGCCACGCTCCCCGAGCTCTTCGAGGAGATGTGGACGCCGCATCGCGTGGATCGCCGTCTCGCTCGCCGAGAGGAGAGCGAGCAGGAGCACGAGCACGAGCTCGCCGATCAGCAGCTGCGTGAGCGCGCCGTCCACTACGTCCTCTTCTTCGGCCGCTCGTACTTCTTGATCGCGCGCGCGGGCATCCCGACGGCGAGCATGCCGTCGGGCACGTCCTTCGTCACGATCGCGCCTGCGCCGGTCGCCGCGCCCGCGCCGACCTTCACGGGGGCGCGCAGCAGCGTGTCCGATCCGATGAACGCGTCGTCGCCGACCACGGTGCGATTCTTGTTCGCGCCGTCGAAGTTGAGCGTGATCGTCCCCGCGCCGACGTTGACGTTCTTCCCGAGCGCGGCGTCGCCGACGTAGGAGAAGTGGTGCATCTTCGTCCCGGCGCCCAGGCGGCTCGCCTTCACCTCGCCGAAGTTCCCCATCTCGACGCCGCGCTCGAGGTACGCGCCGGGCCGCAGGTGCGAGAACGGGCCGATGCGCACGTCGTCCTCGAGCGTCGCGCCCTCGATCATCGACGCCTCGACGCGGCACCGCTCGCCGACCACAGAGTCGCGGACGATCGAGTACGGTCCGATGCGCGACCCGGTACCGACGCGCGTCCGGCCCTCGAGGATGCTCCCCCGCTCGATCACCGCGTCGGGCGCGATCTCCACGCCCGCGTCGACGCTCGACGACGCCGGATCGACGAACGTCACGCCGTGCTCCATGTGCCGCTCGCGGATCCGCTCGCGGAGGATCCCGTCGATGAGCGCGAGGTCGGCGCGCGTGTTCACGCCGAGGCCCTCGGAGGCGTCGTCGACGCACAGCGCGGCGACGGTGCGACCCTCGTCCTTCGCGACCTTCACGAGGTCCGTGAGGAAGACCTCGCCCGTCTCGTTCGCGCGCAGCTTCGGGACGGCCGCGCGCAGCCACGCGAGGTCCGCGGCATACGCGCCGAAGTTCGACTCGGGGATGGCTCGCTCTTCCGGCCGCGCGACCCGCACCTCCACGATGCGCTCGACGTCGCCGCCCGGACCGCGGACGATGCGGCCGTAGGCGTTATCGGTGCCCGTGACGCCCGTGAGGATGGCGAGGACGGCGGCACGCTCGTCGAGCAGGGAGGCGAGCCGCTCGAGCGTGGCCGGCCGGACGAGGACGGTGTCGCCGTAGATGACGAAGCCGCGGCCCGAGCGCGCGTCCGTGGCGTCGAGCGCGACGCGGACGGCGTCGCCCGTACCGCGCGGCGGCTCTTGCATGGCGACGGTCACGTCCGCGGGGACGACCGCGCGAGCGGGCTCGCTCTCGCGCGAGAGCACGACGACCGGACGCGCGCGAATGGCGGCGACGGTGTCGAGGACGTGGGAGAGGAGCGGCCGACCCGCGGCGTGGTGGAGGACCTTGGGCGTCCGAGAGCGCATCCGGGTGCCGAGGCCGGCGGCGAGGACGAAAGCGACGCGTGTATCCGAAGGGTCTTCGCTCACGGGAGGAGGGAAGTCTAGTCCGGCTGGGGCGCCAGGATTCGAACCTGGGGTCGGGGATCCAAAGTCCCCTGCCTTACCACTTGGCCACGCCCCAATGCCGGAGAGCGTCCCCCTGGCGCGCAGACCGAGGCGCGTCGCGACGAGGTCGAGCACCTGGGCCCGAGCGAGGGGTCCCCCCGAGCGAGGGTCGGACCAAGTCTAGAAGGGGCGTGTCGCGTCACGCGGCGGAAGAGCTACCGCCTTCGGGACGCTTCCCGCGCCGGATGAGCTCCGCGACGCGGCGCCCACCTTTGCGGCCGAGGGCCGCGTAGCCCTCGCTGCCGAGCTGC
>DASWDY010000056.1:0-11303 GCA_036395035.1 Candidatus Limnocylindria bacterium | reverse complement strand
GACGATGCCCGCCGCTTCAGCGAAACCGAACCCGGGGCGCAGCTGCACGCGGTACGTGCACCGCGGAGCGACCACGTCCCGATGCTGTCACGTTGCCCGCGCCCGGGGGACGAGGGCTTGTTCGACCGCTCTGGCAGTCCGTACAGTGGTGCCTGTGCTGGTGGGAGAGCGGGCGACCGGGGCCGCTCAGCGCGTCGCGTTGTCCGCGCTCCGTCCGCGCGCGCTGATGGACGCGGGCCGGAGGGCATCGGTGGCGCAGAAGATCGCCGCCGTCGTCGTGGTGATCGCGTTCAATATCGCGCTGTTCCTCGTGCCGATCGACTACACGGGGCTCGGCGGGTTCGCCTACGCCGGCGCCTTCCTCATCACGCTGATCGCGAACGCCGCGGTCGTGGTCCCCGTCCCGTACATCCCGATCGTCGCCCACATCGTGACGAGCGCCGACAGCGCCGCGGTCGTCGTCCTGCTCGCGGCGCTCGGATCCGCGCTCGGTGAGACCGTCGGCTTCTTCGTCGGTCGCGTCGAGAAGGACCTGTTCACGGGGCATCCGTGGTTCGAGCGGCTCCGGCGCTTCTTCCACAACGAGCGGCGCGCCGGGATCTTCCTCTTTCTGTTCGCCATCCCGCTCAACCCTGTGTTCGACGTCGGCGGACTCGGGGCGGGTGCGCTCGGTATCTCGCTGCGGACGTTCTTCATCGCGGTCTTCGTCGGTCGGATCGTGCGCTTCGCGATCATCGCGGCGATCGCGTTCGGGCTCGTCTCCCTCGCCATGCGCTAGCGCGCTAGTTCCGGGGGTAGGGCCCGGTACGGTCCGGAAGCGCGCCGCGGGCGTTGAGCTGCAACTCAGATCCGGGACCGCGCGCGTCGCGCGCTGACGCGCGGCTCGGCCACAGCACCAGTCCCTCGCCCGCGGGCTCGAATCCCGCCCGTGACAGCGCCTCGGCGGCCGCGCTCTTCGCCGCCGGATCGTCGCCATACGTGAGCACCTCGAGCCGCTTCCCGCGGTACGGCGCGGGAGCGCGGAGGAGCTGCGGCAGCGTGGACACCGCCGCGGCGAGGCGCTCGCCGGCGAGGCCGTTCACCGGCACGAGGCGCTTCCCGCCCGCCTCGATGCGCATGACGGGCGCGCCGCCCTCGAGCACGAGATACGCGCCGGGGATGCGCGCGAAGCCGTCGGCCGGCGACGGGAGCGACGCGCCGTACGCGTTCGCCGGGTCCATCGCCGCGACGACGACCATGCGCCGGTCGTCGGCCGTTTCGCGCAGGCGCTCGACGGCCGCCTTGTTCGCGTACTGCATCGTCTGGAAGCCGTCGACGAACGAGCCGCGGCGCGCCTCGCCGCGCATCTCGCGCCGCTTCAACACGTCGGACAGCGCCGCCCACGGGACGGGGACGTCCTCGTGCGCGACGTGCTCGTACGCGAGGACGCCGTATCGCGCGAGGAGGATCTCCGCCCACGCCTCGGCGCGCTCCGTCTCGCCGACCGCGGCGGGCTCATCGGGCCACACGAGCGACCACCGGCCGGCGGACGCGCGGTCCCTCTTGATCGAGCGCCACCGGGACGCGCGCCGCGCGTCGCGCTCGGTGAGCTCGCGCGGCAGGTCGTCGCCGGGCTTCGGCACGTTGCGCAGCGGGGCGAAGCCGTCGTTCGTGACGTGCCCCGCGAAGACCAGCTCCCACAGCGCCAGCGTCACGTCGCGATAGCCGAGGCTGGTCGCCGGGACGAGGTCCGTCGCGAACGAGGCACCGCGGCGGCGCAGCGCATCGCGCACGGTGCGGGCCGCGTCGCCGAGATCGCCGTCGGCCGGCGGGGCGACCAGGACGGGCAGGAGCTCGCGCCGGAAGAACGCGACGCGCGGCTTCGCGAGGTCGGTCGAGCGCCGCGCGAGCCACACGAACTCGCCCGACGCGCACGCGGCGTCGAGGAGGCCGGTGCCGTAGCCGGGCATGCGCGCGGGGATGACGTCGCGCTCCCACGCCTCGACGGGGAGCCACACCCCTTGGAGCTGGTCGAGCACGTCGTCGATCTCGCGGTCGCGCGCCGTGAGGCCCTGCCAGCGCAGCAGGAAGCGCGCGTACTCGGCTCGCGTGCGCGGCTCGATCTCGCGCCGCAGCTTCGCGAGGCTCGCGCGGTGGATCTCCTCGAGAACGCGCGCGTCCACCCATTCCAGGCCGTGCCGCCCGCGCGTGAACTCACCGGCGACGGCGACGCCGTCGCGCTCGAGCGCGAGGAGCGCGTCGCGGACCCGCCAGCCGAGCCGGCGCGCGAGATCGTCCTCGGTCACGGGTCCGTGCGTGGCGAGGTAGCGGCGCACGACCGCGAGCTGCGCGTCCGCCTCCGTCGCCGATCGCTCGTGGAGCGGGATGTCCTCGATCGCCACCCATGCCGCGCCGCGGCGGACGGCGCGCCCCTCGCGCTCGAGCGTGCTCGCGAGCGCGGGACCATCGCCGTCGCTGCGCGCGGCGATCTCGGCGTCCGTGAGCGGCCCGAGGCGGATGAGGAGATCCTCGACCTCGTCGCGGTCGCGTGCGCGGCGTCCGTCGGCGGTGCGCTGCAGGCGCGCTTCGACGTCGGCGATCGCCGCGGGCTCGAGCAGCTCGCGCAGCGATGACGTGCCGAGGAGCTCGCGCAGGAGGCGGCGGTCGAGCGACAGCGCGATCTCGCGGAACTCCTGCTGCTGCCGGTCGCCCTCCTCGAAGAAGTCGCCGATGAACTGCAGCACGAGCCCCGCCGCGAACGGCGACGGCGCCTCGGTGTCGACCACGGTGATCTCGATCGCGCCGGACGCGATCCCGCCGAGGAGCTCGCGCAGGTGCTCGAGGTCGGACCAGTCCTCGAGGACCTCGCGCAGCGTCTCGTACACGAGCGGGAAGTCGTCGTGCTTGCGCGCGACCTCGAGGAGGTCGGCGGCGCGCAGGCGCTGCAGCCAGAGCGGCGTGCGCCGCCCCGGTCCGAGCTTCGGGAGGAGGAGCGCGCGCTGCGCGTTCTCGCGGAACCGCGCCGTGAACAGCGCCGACCGCGAGAGCGGCGGGAAGAGGTGCTCCTCCAGGTTCGTCGGGTCGACACGGCGCACGAGGTCCGTCGCATCGCGCGTGTCCTGCGACGCGAGGCGGAAGTGGATCCCGTCGTCGGTGACGGAGATGTCGGAACACTGGCCGTCACGGCACAGCGCCTCTTGGAGCGCCATGGACCACGGTCGCAGGACCATCCGGCCAAAGGGCGCGTGCACGATGATCCGCCGGTCGCCGAGCTCGTCGCGGAACTGCTCGACGACGATGCGGCGCTCGCCCGGGAGCGCGCCCGCCTCGACCTGCGCGCGGATGTACCGGACGAGGTTGAACGCGGCGTTGTCGTCGAGCGCGTAGTCGGCGCGGAGCCGCTCGACGATCCCGGGATCGTCGAGGCTCGCGCGCACGTCCGTGAGCAGCCGCGCGACGCGCACGCCGGTCTCGTACTGGCGGCCGAAGGCGTCACCCTTCCAGAACGGGACGGTGGGGATGGCACCGGCCGCTTCGATCACCAGCACCTTCTGCGGCGTGATCTCGGTGACACGCCACGGCCGCGCGCCGAGGACGAACACGTCGCTCGGCCGCGTCTCCATGGCCATCTCCTCGTCGAGCTCGCCGAGCTTGGCGCCCGTGAGCGCGTGGTTCACGCTGAACTGCCCGCGGTCGGGGATCGTGCCGCCGGACACGAGCGCGAGCTGAGACGCGCCGGGCCGGCCGCGGATGACGCGCGCGGCCTTGTCCCAGACGATCCGCGGCCGGAGCTCGCCGAACTCCTCCGCCGGGTACTTGCCCGACATCATCGCGAGCACGCCATCGAAGTGGTCGCGCGAGAGCGCGCGGAACGGATACGACCGCCGCACGACCGCGTAGAGGTCGTCCACCGGCCATTCGTCGACGGCGGCCATGGCGACGACCTGCTGCGCGAGGACGTCGAGCGGGTCGTGCGGGATGCGCACGGGCTCGACGTCACCCTCGAGCATCCCCTTCGCGATCGCGGCGGATTCGACCAGGTCGCCGCGGAACTTCGGGATGATCCGGCCCTTCGAGGTCTGCCCCACGAGGTGGCCCGAACGGCCGACGCGCTGCAGGCCGCGCGCGATCCCGCGCGGCGACTCGACGCACACGACGAGGTCGACGGAGCCGATGTCGATGCCGAGCTCGAGCGATCCGGTCGCGACGACGCAGCGGAGCTCGCCGCGCTTGAGCGCGGCCTCGACGTCGCGGCGCTCCTCGCGCGACATCGACCCGTGATGCGCGCGGGCGACCTCTTCTTCTGCCAGGTCGTTCAGCACGCGCGTGAGGCGCTCCGCGGAGCGGCGGTTGTTCACGAAAAGGAGCGTGTTGCGATGCGCCTGCACGAGCTCGAGGAGGCGGGGCTCGATGCTCGACCACGCGTCGACCTCGCCGCCGAGCGCCTCGAAGTCCTCCACCGGGCACTCGACGAGCAGGTCCGTCGGCTTGCGTGATCCGGCGTCCACGACCTCGACGGGCCGCGCCTTGCCTCCCTCGTCACAGCCGACCAGGAAACGGCCGACCTCGTCGAGCGGGCGCACCGTGGCGGAGAGGCCGATGCGCTGGAACTCCGCGCCCGTGAGGTGCCGCAGGCGCTCGAGGGACAGCGCGAGGTGCGAGCCGCGCTTCGAGCCCGCGACCGCGTGGATCTCGTCCACGATCACGTGCTCGACCGTGCGGAGCATGTCGCGCGCGCGCGGCGACGTGAGCAGGAGGTAGAGCGATTCCGGCGTCGTGATGAGGATCTGCGGCGGCTTGCGGGTCATGCGGTGCCGCTCGTTCGCGACGGTGTCGCCGGTGCGGACCGCGGTGCGGATCTCCGGGAGCCCGATGCCGAGCTCGGCGGCGATCTCCGCGATACCGGCGAGCGGCTGATCGAGGTTGCGCTGGATGTCGTTGTTCAGCGCCTTCAGCGGCGAGACATAGAGGACCCGCACGCCATCCGTCGCAGGGGGCTCCGCCCCCTTGCACCCCCGCGTGCTCTCCCCACGGAACAGTCGGTCGAGGATCGCGAGGAAGGCCGCGAGCGTCTTGCCCGATCCCGTCGGCGCGGCGAGCAGCAGGTCACGGCCGGCCGCGACGATCGGCCAGGCGCGCTCCTGCGCCAGGGTGGGCGAGCCGTACGTCCGCTCGAACCACGTCGCGACCGCCGGATGCCGGAGTAGCGTCACACGTCAAGCCTATGACGCGCGCACGCCTCCGCTTCCCCCACGGCGAGCCGCTCGAATTCGACCTCGATCAGGTCGAGTCGTACGGCCCGGCGATCGGCGGATTCCGCGCGTGGCTCGGGGCGGTCTTCGCGTCGACCGAAGGGCGCTGGATCGTGCGGCTCACGGATGAGCGCGTCCTCGGGTTCGCGCGCGACGAGCTGAAGCGCGTGCGCGTGACGCCGCAGGGCATCAGCCTCGTGCTCGGCGGGGACGAACGGGCCATCGACGTGGACGAAGGCGAGGTGCGGAGCTACGGCCCGGAGCCGACCGATGTCCGCTCATGGCTCGGCCGGCTCGCGCACGGGAGCGGCGAGGCGTGGGTGCGTCTGAAAGATGGCTCGGAGATGCGCTTCCCGATCGGCGGCGGCCCGCACGTCACGTTCGTCGGATAGCGTTGTCCCCATGGAATGGCTGCTGTGGGCGGGTCTGCTGCTCCTGGTGATCGCGTGGCCTCTCCTGTTCGTCGCGATCGGTGCGATCCGTCGGAGCGGCATGGGTGCTCCGAAAGGCGAGTACCGCTCGAAGGAGCACGCCGAGCTGCAGGCGTGGAGTGATTCGCGAGACGTACGGGGCGGCGGACGCGGCTGGTAGAGGAGGACGGAACGATGTGCCGGAGCATTAAGACGCTGCGCAAGCGTGAGGTCGTCGCGGCGGACGAGGAGATCCGCGCCGCAGCCAAGCAGTTCGTACGCAAGATCTCGGGCATGCGCGAGCCCACGGCGCGCCACCAGGAAGCGTTCGAACGCGCGGTGGACGAGGTAGCGAACGCTTCCAAGCGCGTGCTGGATCGCATCAGTAGCGGTATGGCGGCGAAGGCCTAGCCGCAGCATCCCGCGCGGGCCATCATGTCGGTCGTGGGGAAGGGCGCGCTCTCCGCGGTCGTGCTCGCGCTCTCGCTCGCATCCGCGACGCCGGCAGACGCCGCGTTCCCGACAGAGGACCGCGTCCCGGCGCCGGGTCTCAAGTGCATCGAACGCGTGGCGATACCGCCGCTCGAGAACGTCACCGACGCGAGGTGGTCGCCCGACGGCGTGACGCTCGCCATGGTCCGGCTCGAGCGCAGGCCGTCGGCCACGAACCCGAGCGGCTACGTCGAGGACGAGGCCCTCGATCTCCTCGACATGCGCACGCAGCGGATGCGCTCGCTCGGCACGATCGAGTACGGACGGCCCCGGTGGTCCGAGAGCGGACGGTATCTCGCGTACTGGGGCGCGAAGGCCGACTTCCTCGAGATCATGGACAAGGGCGAGGTCATCGGGAAGCTCATCCCGAGCATGCCCGAGTTCGTCTGGGCCGGTGACACGCTCCTCTACGTCCAGGGGAGCACCATCCGCGTCTGGAACGGCGGCCGCACGCCCGGGACGGTGGCGAAGATCCCCGACACCTACGTGCCGCACTACCCGCGCGACGACTGGAACTGGAGCGGCGACGGCTCGCGCTTCACGCTGACGCGCTACGACCCCGCGGAGCCCGAGCCGGAGCGCTTCGTCGGATCGACGCAGACCGGCGACGTCGCGACGATCGACCTGCCGGGCGCGACGTTCACCGAGTGGGCACCGAGCGGCACGATCCTGCTGGTCAGGTACCCGACGAAGCTCGAGGTCCGCGACCTGGCGGCCGGTTCGACGGCATCGATCGCGATCTCGCGCGGCGCGGTGCACTCGTGGGGCCCCGACGGCAGGACGCTCTTCGTGCGCACGCCTCGCCCGACCGTCGCGGCGGGCGACGTCTACGAGGACGTGAAGGCCGTGTGGCCTTCGGCCGGTGCGACGGCGATCCTGCCGAACGTCTTCGGGATCCGTGGGTTCAGCCCGGACGGCCGGTACTTCGGCGGCACCGTGCGCACGGACCGCTTCGACAGCCGCCTCGAGGTCTTCCGCTGCTACGAGATCGTCCGGGGCGACCCGTCCGTGGAGGCGGTCCCCGTGGCCGCGCGGTATTCGAAGATCGACGGCGGGACGGCGCGGCTCATCCGACCCGTCTCCGGCGGGATCTCGCAGTTCGTGCACATCGCACACACGGGCGTCGACATCGCGGCGCCGTTCGGCTCTCCGATCGTGGCCGCCGAGGCCGGCCTGGTGACGAAGGCTGCGTGGAAGGACGATGGCGGCTTTCATGTCTGCGTGCAGCACGCTGGCGGTCTGGAGACCTGCTACTACCACACCAGCACGTTCTTGGTGACGGTGGGCCAGCGTGTCGTGCGCGGTCAGGCGATCGCGCTGGTGGGCATGTCCGGAACGACGACCGGTCCCCATGTCCACTGGGAGGCCAAGCTGGACGGGAAGATCATCGACCCGCTCCTGCGCTGACCGCGCTGGCACGATCGTTGCGCCGGGTCGCGGCGTGAGGGACCGCGAGCGATACCCCGAGATCGACGGGAAGCCGACGCTCACCAAGGTCCGGGAAGCGTCCAAGCTGTGCACCGCGTGCGACCTGCACGCGCGCGCGACGCAGACCGTGTTCGGCGAGGGCGCGCGCGAGTCGCAGGTGGTGTTCGTGGGGGAGCAGCCCGGGGACAAAGAGGACCTGATGGGCCACCCGTTCGTCGGACCCGCGGGCCGCGTCCTCGACGAGGCGCTCGAGACGGCGGGCATCGACCGGAGGACGGTCTACGTCACGAACGTCGTGAAGCACTTCAAGTGGCGGCCGCGCGGCAAGCGGCGCCTGCACGAGAAGCCGAACGCGGTCGAGATCACCGCATGCCGCTTCTGGCTCGACCTCGAGCTGCAGATCGTGAAGCCGGAGGTGGTCGTCTGCCTCGGCGCGACCGCGGCGCAGGCGCTCCTCGGGCGAGCGTTCCGTGTCACGCGCGACCGCGGCGTGTTCGTGGACTCGCCGATCGCGCCCCACGTCATCGCGACGACCCATCCGTCGGCGATCCTGCGCGCGCCCGACGACGAGACGCGCGCCGACGAGATGAAGCGGTTCATCGCCGACCTGCGAAAGGTCGCCCGGGTCATCGCGCAGCTCGAGCCCGCGCGGGCCTGAGCTTGGTCGTCCTTCGGGGACTCGGTGGGGAACGCCGGTCGTCTCCGGCAGCCCGCCCCGCGTTCCTTGCCGCGTACTCGGAGCTCGTCCTGTGGGTGATCCTCGTCGTCGGCGCGACGTGGGTGACGGTCGGCTCGATCCTCCGCTCCAAGGAGGTCGTGCTCTTCAGCGGCGGCAAGATCGGGCCGCAGGTCGCGCTCCTCGGTTCCCTGATCGTCGCCGGGGATTGCGCGGGAGCCGCGCAGCCTAGATCAGCCCGCGGCGAGATCCTCCTCGCCCTGCATGACGAACGTGACCGCCAGCGCCGCCGCCGAGATCCCGCCGAGGATCAGCCACGCCCACGAGAAGCCCCACGTCTGGATCGCGTAGCCCATCGCGGGCGCCCCGATCAGCGTGCCCAGCAGTCCGCCGAGCGCGGTGAGCCCCTGCGCCGCGCTCGGCGCGCTCGGCAGCGACGCTGCGCCCGTGTTGAACACCGCGGAATATGGGATCCCGCCGCCGAAGCCCATCGCGATCACCCCGGCGATCGCGGCGGCGAGGGGACGGCCGGGGAGGGCGACGAGCGCCACGCCGATGAGGATCGTGAGCTGGGCGACGCGCATGACGAGGACCGAGCGAACGTGCTCGCGCGCTATGAGGAGCCCGCCGATCGGACGCGCGACCACGGCGACGACGAGCAGGATCGAGCCGAGCAGGCCGCTCGCTTCGAGCGGGAGCGCGAACTCGCGCAGCAGGAACGTCGTGATCCACGTCGCGGCCGCGAAGACCAGGCCGAAGCCGGCCGCGTGCTGCACGAGCGTCCACCAGCAGTTGAGACACCGGGCCGCGTCGAGCATCGTCCCCGGCCGCGCCATCCGGCTGACGGGCGTCACCCAGAGCCAGGCGACGAGGACGATCGCGATCAGGACGCTCGTCGCCGCGAACGCTCCGCGCCAATCCCACAGCAGCGCCAGGGGCGGCATCCCCCAGAGGCCGATGGCGCTCCCCAGCGGGTAGCCCGCGCCGTAGAGGCCCTGGCCGAAGTGCGGCCGCGCATCGCCGTAGCGGCGCTGGATGTAGCGGATGCCGGCGAGGAACGCGAAGCCCGCCCCGACGCCGCCGATCGCCTTCGCCAGGAGCAGTAGCTCGTACGACGGCGCCAGCGCCGAGGCGAGGTTCCCGGCGAGGGTCAGGGCCATCCCGAACGTCACGGCACCGCGGGCGGGGTAGCGGTCCGCGAGGTCGCCGATGGCCAGCATCGTCGCCGCGGCCGCGAGGAAGATCGCGGTCGAGATGAGCCCGGCCTGCACGTCCGAGAGCGCGAATTCGCGGCTGATGAGAGGCAGGACGGGCCCGTGGGCCGCATACGTGTAGCCGATGGCGGTCGCGGTGGCGGTGGCCAGCGCGACATCGCGACGGAGGTCACCCACGGAGCCGCAAGCGTCGCATGCCGCTTCACGGGCCGCTCAGGTCGTGGCCGGCCCTGTGTTGTAATCATAACGGAAGGCAACAGCCGTCGGCTCTTGCGCTAGAGCTTATGGCGATGTAATACGGCTTGCAGAAGAGCGCGGGAGGGCGACGTGGCAGAGCGTGACGAGATCAAGGCCTGGCTGGGAGGGCGCATCCCCGCGGACTGGGACGTGACCGTCGAGGACATCCAGATGGACGAGCACGAGGTGCTGGTGACGGTCGAGCTGAAGGACGTCGAGGGCGTCGAGGGTGACCTGGACGTGGCGCGGCTCGGGCGGATCCAGCAATTCCGCGCCGATACGCGTGACCCGCGGATCGCGATCGCACGGGAAGCGCAGCGGAAGTTCGGACGCGTCTTCTCATGGGCGGCGCGGTGCGGCGAGGTGAAGCAGCTCTTCACGCACCTGGCGCTCCCGGTCATGACGCGCCTGCGTCTCGCTGAGCGCGAAGTGCTCGATTCGCTCGTGGATGCGGGCATCGCGCGCAGCCGCGCGCACGCGCTCGCGTGGTGCGTCGCGCTCGTGCGCCAGCACCAGGCCGACTGGTTCAACGAGCTGAAGCAGGCCATGGAAGGCGTCGCCCGCGTCCGCGCGCAGGGTCCGCGCCTGAACTAGATGAGCGGGATCCCGCTCGCGCAGCGTCCCGCGGAGGACGCGAGCGAGCTCCTCGACGCGTACTCGCGCGCGGTCATGGCGGTCGTCGACCGCGTCGCGCCGTCCGTCGTCCAGGTCGTGGACGGGCGCGGCGGCGGGAGCGGCGTCGTCATCACGCCCGACGGCTACGTCCTCACGAACGCCCACGTCGTCGAGCGCTCCGAGGCACCGCGCATCGGGCTGCGCGACGGGCGGATCGTCGAGGGCCGCGTGGTGGGCCGCGATCCCTCGAGCGACCTCGCGCTGCTGCGCATCGCGTGCGACGGCCTCGTGGCGGCGGAGCTCGGCGACTCCGACGCGCTGCGCGTCGGCCAGCTCGTGATCGCGATCGGCAACCCGCTCGGGTTCCAATCCACGGTGACGACCGGCGTGGTCAGCGCGCTGGGGCGATCGCTGAGCGGCCGCGACGGCCGACCCATCGAGAACGTCATCCAGACGGATGCCGCGCTCAATCCCGGGAACTCCGGCGGACCGCTCGTCGACACGCGCGGACGCGTCATCGGCGTGAACACCGCGGTGATCGCGGCCGCGCAGGGTATCTGCTTCGCGATCCCGTCGAACACGGCGAGCGCCGTCGTGGCCGCGCTCATCCGGGACGGACGAGTACGCCGCGCGCGGATCGGGATCTCCGCCGCGCCGACCCCGATCGGCCGCGGCCTCGCCGCGCACCTCGCGCTGCCCGCATCGGAGGGCGTCCGCGTCGTCGAGGTCGCGCCAGGGTCGCCTGCCGCGCGGGCCGGCCTGCGCGCCGGTGACATCCTCGTCTTCCTCGACGGCGCCGCGGTGCCGTCGCTCTCGGCGCTGCAGCGTCTCCTGTCCGCGGAACGTGTCGGACGGCCGCTCCCGGCGCTGGTCATCCGGCGTGGCGAGCGTCTCGAGCTGGCGATCGTCGCCGAGGAGGCCTGATCGAGCGGCCGGGCGGGGCCCGTGCGACGATATCGGGCATGGGCACGATCACCGGCGAGCGGTTCGAGCGCGGCGT
>DASWDY010000055.1:0-6381 GCA_036395035.1 Candidatus Limnocylindria bacterium | reverse complement strand
CGGTACGAGACGTGGACGACGCCGTCCGCGGCGACGGCGCCCGGGGCGCCGGCCCACTCGCCCAGGCTACGGCCCCCGGGCGTCGCGATGGTCAGGCCGCCGTCAGGGTCGAAGAGCGGATCGCGCAGGAGCTCGGCCTCGAGCGCCGGGTCGTCCACGCCGCCTAGAGCGGCGACGGTGTGCCGAGGTGCTTCGCGAGGAACGCGATCTGCGCCGTCATCTGGCGGATCCGCTCGTCGATCACGAGCGATCCGTGCCCGGCGTCGTAGCGATACGTCTCGAAGGTCTTGCCGAGCTCGCGCAGGCGCGCCTCGTAGATGTCGACGCTGCGCGACGGGCAGCGCGGATCGTTCTGGCCCACGAGGAGCATCACGGGCACGCGCACGCGGTCGACGTACGTGATCGGGTTCCGCTCCCTGTACACCTGCGGGACCTGATCGGGCGTGCCGCCGAAGAGCGCCGCGTCGTAGCGCTTTAGCGGCTCCATCTCGTCCTCGAACGCCGCGACGTAGTCGCCGATCGGCACGCCGGCGAGCCCCGCCGCCCAGCGGTCGGGCTGCACGCCGAGACCGAGCAAGGTGACGTAGCCGCCCCATGAGGCGCCGCCGATGACGCAGCGCTTCGCGTCGCTCAAGCCGCTCGTGACGGCCCAGTCCTGCACCGCCGCGATGTCCTCGAGCTCCGTCAGCCCGGGCTTGCCTTTGATCGCGTCGCGCCATGCCTTGCCGTACCCGCTCGATCCGCGGTAGTTGACCATCAGCACGGCGAAGCCGTGGTCGACCCACGTCTGCACCTCGGGGTCCCAGCGGTCGCGGTCGTGCGCCTCGGGACCGCCGTGCACGAGGAACAGCGTCGGCCGAGGCCGCGCGCCACCGCGCGGCTCCGCGATGAAGACGTGGATGCCCTTCACGTCGGCATCCGTGTAGGTCACGCTCTCGGGCGGCTCGAGGCCCTCCGCGCGCAGCACGACGCGCGGCCCGCTCCGCGTGTGCGGCGCGAACGCCGAGCCGTTCAGCTGGTACCAGACGTCGCCGTCGGGCCGGACGCGCGCGTCATCGATCGAGCCGGGCTCGGTCCGGATCGGCTGCAGCGACCGCGCGCCAAGGTGGTACCGGAAGAGCTCCGACCGGCCGCGATGGTCGTGACCGAGGAGGAGCGACTCGCCGTCCGCGAACCAGTCCGCCTCGACCTCGCCGGGAAGGTCGACGTCGATCTCCGTCGCCATCGCGCTCGAGACATCGAACACCATCGGCCGCCGCAAGCCCGTGCGCTCGTGATGCACGACGAGACGGCGGTCACCCGGCAGGGGCGACCAGCGACCGGGGTGCAACCCGCGACCCGGCCCGTCCCAGAGGTCGCCCATCGTGTTGCCGGCGAGGTCGATCACGCGCACCGCCGGGTTGCGGCTGTCGCCGTGCTCCGAGTGCGAGAGCGCAACGAGCTGCTCGTCCGCGGAGAGGTGCCCGACCCGCGCCGACTCGCGGTGCGCGTACACGCGCAGCGGGCGGTCGTCGCGCGGAACGACGTATGCCGTCGAGCCCTCGTCGCCGGTCGAGCGTCCGATGACGGCGAACGTGCGCCCCAGGGCGATGCCCGCGGAGTACGAGGGCTCGAGCGGCGCGGCGTCGCGCCGGTCACGCCCGTCGTCGAAGCGCTCGACGGTCCACGTGCCGAACTCGTCGCCCTTGCGGTCGTTCCACCACCAGACGTGCTCGCCCGACGGATCGATGCGGGCCGGCACGCGGTAGCCGGTCCCCTCGGGGCGGTCGGTGACCTGCCGATGCGCGTCGCGCTCGCGGTCCCACGCGAAGATCTCGAAGCGTCCGATGTGGTTCGACAGGTACACCAGGCGGTCGGCGCGGTCGCGCGCCCAGGTCGGGAACGTCGACCGCGGCGCGCGATACCGCCGCTTCCACGCGGCCTCGACCCGTCCCTCGGTCGCCGGGGCCGGCTGCGGCCGGACCTGCGTCATCTGCCGTCGCGGCTGACGCTGAACACGTCGCGGATGCCTTCGAGCCGCGCGAGCACGCGCGAGAGCTGCTCGACGCTCGTGACCTGCAGGACGGCGTTCACCGTGGCGGTCTTGTCCGGGTTCGCGTTCGCCGCGAGGCTGACGAGCTGCACCTGGTCCTCGCTGATGATCGAGGCGATGTCACGGAGGAGCCCGTGGCGGTCCCAGCCCACGATCCGCACGGCGACCGGGTACGTGCGCGGCCCCGCGCGCTCCCACTCGACCTCGACGATGCGCTCGCGCTCGGCCATGTTCCGGACGTTGGTGCAGTCCGCGCGGTGCACGGTCACCCCGCGGCCACGCGTGATGTAGCCGACGATCGGGTCGCCGGGCACGGGGTCGCAGCAGACGCCGAACCGCACGAGGAGATCGCCCGTGCCCTTCACGCGCACGCCACCGGTCCGCGACGTCGGCGGCGGCGCGGGAGCGGCCTGCTGCGGGATCGCGAGCTCGGTGTCGTCGAGGATGCCGAGCCGCATCACGACCTGCGGCGCGGAGAGCTCGCCGTAGCCGAGCGACGCGAACATCGTGTCGACGTCGTGCATGTTCAGCTCGCCAGCGGCCTTCGCGAGGTCCTCCGCGGAGATCTCCCCGAGCGACCGCTGCGCGATGCGCTTCAGCTCCCTGTCGAGGAGCTCCTTGCCGTGGGCGATGTTCTCCTCGCGCTGCTGGCGCTTGAACCACTGGCGGATCTTCTCGCGCGCGCCCGGCGTGACGACCATCTTCAGCCAGTCGCGCGACGGCCCGCGCGCGGCCTTGCTCGTGATGATCTCGACGATGTCGCCGGAGTGAAGCTTGTGGTCGAGCGGCACGATGCGCCCGTTCACCTTCGCGCCGATGCAGCGGTGCCCGACGTCGCTGTGGATGCGGTACGCGAAGTCGATCGGCGTCGAGCCGGCGGGCAGCTCCTTCACCTCGCCCTTCGGCGTGAACACGAAGACCTGGTCGTGGAAGACGTCGACCTTGAGCGATTCGACGAACTCGGTCGCGTCGGAGACGTCGTGCTGCCATTCCATGAGCTGGCGGATCCACGCGAGCTTCGACTCGTACTTCGGGTCGGCCTTCGCCTTGCCGCCCTCCTTGTAGCGCCAGTGCGCCGCGATCCCGTATTCCGCGAACTGATGCATCTCCTGCGTGCGCACCTGGATCTCGAGCGGCTGGCCGTCGGGACCCATGACCGCGGTGTGGAGCGACTGATAGAGGTTCGGCTTCGGCACGGCGATGTAGTCATCGAACTGGCCGGGGATCGGCGGCCACAGGGTGTGCACCACGCCGAGCGCCCCGTAGCACGCGGGGACGTCCTCGACGACGACGCGGATCGCGAGGAGGTCGTAGACCTCGTTGATCGAGACGCTCTTGCGCCGCATCTTCTGCGCGATCGACCAGAGATGCTTGGCGCGCCCGCTGATCTCGTGCTTGATGCCGGCCCTCTCGAGCTCGCGGGCCAGCAGCTTCACGGCTTGGTCCACGGAGCGCTCGCGCGCCTGACGGCGCTGCGCGAGCTGCTCGGTGAGCTCGTGGTAGTTGTGCGGCTCGATGTATTTGAACGCGAGATCCTCGAGCTCCGACTTGATCTGCCAGATGCCGAGGCGGTGCGCGAGGGGCGCGTAGATCTCCATCGTCTGCTTCGCGATGCGCATCTGCTTCTCCGGCGCCAGCGGCGCGAGCGTGCGCATGTTGTGCAGCCGGTCGCAGAGCTTGATGACGACGACGCGGAGATCCGTCGCCATCGCCAGGAACATCTTCCGCAGGTCCTCGGCCTGGCGCTGCTCGAGCGTGACGCCCGCGGTGTCCTGCCCGCCGACGCGTGAGAGCTTCGTGACTCCCTCGACGAGCCGCGCGATCTCATCGCCGAACTCACGGCGCAGGTCTTCGTTCGTGCGCGGCGTGTCCTCGGGCACGTCGTGGAGGAGCGCGGCGGCGATGCTCGGCGGATCCATCCCCAGCTGGGCCATGGACAGCGCGACCGCCGCGGGATGCTCGATGAACGGGCCGCCGGTGTCGCGCAGCTGGCCCTCATGCGCCGCCGCGGCGTACTCGTACGCGCGGCGCACGAGGTCGACGTCCGCGCTCGAGTAGTGGCGCTGCATCTCCGCCACGATCACCTCGGCGTCGGGCGGCCCGCGCCGCTGCGGCCGGAGGCGATCCGTGACGCCGGTGATGCGCGTCAGCATCAGAGCGTAGGCAGGGGGCTCCGCCCCCCGCCGACCCCCCGCATGGTCGCCAGCACCGTCTCCGCCGCGACGCGCGACATCGCGTCGGCCGTGCCGACCGGACCGAGGTCGCGGATCTCGAGCTCGACGAACCCGCGGAGCCCGATCCCGACGGTGACGACCGCGTCGACGCGGCCCTCGAGCGACACGTCGTCGGCGTTGCCGCCGCGCCGGAACGCCATCGCGTCGAACGTGAACTTCCCGACGGTCAGCTTGCAGCGAAGGTGGTCCGCGTCGACGCCGACGGGACGGACGCCGAAGACGCGCACGTCGCGGAGCAGCAGGTGCGGTCGCGGGTTCGCGGCGCCACACGGCTCGAGGAGGGCGAGCTCCATCGCGAGCCGCGGCGTGAGCGCGGTCGGCTCGAGCTCGGCGTCGACGATGACGGTCGGGACGGGGCGGACGCCGCCGAGCCGCGTCCGCACGACGGCGTCGAGCCGCTCGCGGAACGCATCGATGTTCGCCACGGGCACGGAGAACCCCGCGGCCATCGCGTGGCCGCCATGCTTCGTGAGCAGGTCGGTGCACTCCGCGAGCGCCTCGGCGATGTGGACCCCGCCGATCGACCGGCAGCTCCCCTTGCCCTCCGCGCCGTCGATGGCGATCACCACCGCGGGGCGGCCGTGATCCTCGACGAGGCGCGACGCGGCGAGCCCGACGATGCCCGCCGTCCAGCCCGCGTCGGCGACGACGGTGGCCCACGCGTCGGGACGCTCGAGCGCGCGCTCGCGCGCGCCGCGCACCACGTCCTGCGTGAGGCGCTGACGCTCGGCGTTGCGCTCCTCGAGCCGGTCCGCGAGCGTCTTCGCCTCGGCGGCGTCCTCCGTGAGCAGGAGCCGCAGCGCGTCCGTCGCGTCGGCGATCCGCCCCGCGGCATTGAGCCGCGGGCCGATGACCCAGCCGATCTCGGACGCGGTGACCGCGCCGATCTTCAGCCCCGCGCGCTCCGCGAGCGCCCGCAGCCCGACGATCGGGGACGCGTTCAGCGCGGCGAGGCCGCGGCGCACGAGGTGCCGGTTGCCGGCGCGGAGCGGGACGACGTCCGCGACGGTCGCGGCGGCGGCGAGCTGCAGCAGCTCGCTCTCGTGCGCGGCGAACGCGTCGCCGAGGAGATCGCGCGCGATCGCGTACGCCACGCCCGCCCCGGAGAGCTCCTTGTCGAGCGACGGATCGCCGGGCCGCCGCGGATTCACGACGGCGTACGCGTTCGGGATCGTCGGCGGCGGATGGTGGTGGTCCGTGATGATGAGGTCGATGCCGAGCTCGCGCGCGAGGGCGGCCTCGGCGACGGCGGTGATGCCGCAGTCCACGGAGATGACGAGGGTCACGCCGCCCGCGGCGATCGTGCGCAGCGCGCCGGCGTTGATGCCGTAGCCCTCCTCGTATCGGTCGGGGATGTAGGCGCCGACCGTGAAGCCGAGACGGCGGAACGCGCGGACGAGCAGGGCGGAGCCCGCGACGCCGTCGACGTCGTAGTCGCCATAGACGACGATGCGCTCGCGAGCCGCGAGCGCACGACGGAGCCGCTCGACCGCGCGATCGAGATCGAGCATCGGGGGACCGTTCTCGACGGCTCGTGCCGCGATGAAATCGGCCATCGCCGGAAGCTCGATGCCGCGGGCCGCGAGGATGCGCGCGACCAGCGGCGGTATGCCGTCCGGGGCGGACAGCTCCACGGCGTCCGGCAGGATCCAGCGGCGCAGCGCGATGAGGCTCATCACAGTCAAGTTTCGCATGCCGGTGCACGTACGATGGCCGGGGTGCGCCTTCGGACGACGATGCCGACCCTCCTCGCGTTCGCGATCGCGGCGTGCTCACCGTCGTCGGCGGCGCCGTCGCCGACGCCCACGGACGGGCGACCGGCTCCATCGGCGACCGCGGCAGCAGCCTTGGCGTCGGGTCTCGCCGCCTCCCCGGACGCGATCCTGGGTCCGCTGCGCCTCTGGTACGTCAGTCCCGATCCGGCGTTCCGCGAAGATGCGCGCGTCGTAGTGACATTTCCGGACACCGATCCGACGGCCGGTCGTCCGCGGGCACGCCTTCGCTCGAATGGACGCGTGGTCGACCTGGTCCGGTCGGCGGAGCTGCCGGCCACGTGGAGCGGAGCCCTACCGCTCGACGGCGCTCCGGCGGGCCGACAGATCGTCGAGGTGATCG
>DASWDY010000054.1:0-31075 GCA_036395035.1 Candidatus Limnocylindria bacterium | reverse complement strand
CGCGGGGACGGTGGTGCGCCTCGGCGACCGCGCCCAGATCGTCGGCTGGGACGAGGCGCTCGCGGGTGCGCGCGCCCTCGCGGACCGGTACGGGGAGGCGACGATCCTCGCGGAGCGCGCGGCCTCGCGCATGCGCTCCGGCGACCCCGCCGACGACGCGATCATGTCCGACCTCGCGACGGCGGTGCGCCTCTTCGAGGCGATCGAAGCGCGCCCGGCCCTCGCGCGCGCCCTGCGCGAGCAGGCGCGCGCGCTCGACGCCGCCGGCCCCACCTCGGAGGCCGATGCCGCGCGGTCGCGCGCGGCCGGGATCGAGAAGGACCTCGGGATCGCGCCCCGCACGGAGCACGACACGGCCAAAGCCCCGATCGCCTAGCCAGAATGGACGGATGATCGCCTTGCGTGGGCCATTCGGCTCGCGCGCCGCACCTCCAGCCCGGCCATCGTGGCCCGTCTACCGGCGGCTGCTCGGTTTCGCGCGCCCCTACGCCGCACGCCTCGCCATCGCTGCGGTGCTCCTCGTGATCTCCACGGCCCTGTTCCTGGCCTGGCCCCAGTTCGTGCAGCGGCTCGTCGACGGCGCGGTGTCGGCGCGCGACAGGGCGCAGCTCGACACCACCGTCGTGCTCCTCATCGCCCTGCTGCTCGCGCGCACCGCCGTCGACAGCGTGCGCGGCTACCTCGTGAGCTGGACCGGCGAGCGGATCATCGCGGACCTGCGGATCCGGCTCGCCCGCCACCTCCTCGGGCTCTCGCTGTCCTTCTTCAATGACCGCAAGACGGGCGAGCTCCTCGCCCACGTGACGAACGACGTGACGCAGCTGCATTTCGCGGTGACGCAGTCGGTCCTCTCCGTCCTCTCGCAGGTCCTCACGCTGGCCGGCGGCGCCGCGATCGTGTTCTCCGTGAACTGGAAGCTCGCGGCGCTCACCTTCGTCGTCGCGCCGCTCGTCGCGATCATCGGCGTCGCGTACGGCCGGCGGATCCGGCGGCTCTCGCGCGCGATGATGGACGCGCAGGGCGAGGTGGTCGGCATCCTCCAGGAGTCCCTCGCCGAGATCCGCACGGTGCAGGCGTTCACCCGCGAGCCGCACGAGGCCGCGCGGTTCGCTTCCGGGATCGAGAAGCAGTTCGGCCTCGCGATCCGCATGACGCGCTGGCAGTCGACGATCGGGCCCGTCCTCTTCTTCCTCGTCTTCTCCGGCATCGTCATCGTCCTGTGGTACGGGGGCCGTCTCGTCATCGACGGCGAGCTCACGATCGGGCAGCTGTTCGAGTTCATCCTCTACATGGGGATGATCGCCGCGCCCGTCGGCGGGCTCGCGCAGGAGTGGTCGCGCGTCCAGCAGGCCTTCGGCGCGGCCGATCGCGTGTTCGACGTGCTCGACCGCGAGGCGGACGTCCGTGACGCCCCGGGCGCGCGCGTCGCGCCGCGCTTCGCCGGCCGGATCGAGCTCGACGGCGTGTCATTCCGCTACGGCAGCGGCCCGATGGTCCTCGAGGACGTGACCGTCGCGATCGACGCGGGCTCGGTCGTCGCGCTCGTCGGACCGTCGGGGGCGGGGAAGACGACGCTCGTCAATCTCATCGGCCGCTTCTACGACCCCGTGAGCGGAAGCGTGCGCGTCGATGGCGAGGACGTGCGAGCCTTCACGGTCGCCTCCCTCCGCGCCCAGATCGCGGTCGTGCCGCAGGAGCCGATCCTCTTTGCCGCGAGCGTCCGCGAGAACATCCGGTATGGCCGGCTCGACGCGGACGACGCGGCCATCGAGGCGGCGGCCGACGCCGCGAACGCGACCGAGTTCGTCCATCGCCTCCCCGAGGGCTACGACACGATCGTCGGCGAGCGCGGGGTGAAGCTGTCGGTCGGGCAGCGCCAGCGGATCGCGATCGCGCGGGCGCTGCTGCGCGACGCCCGCATCCTCCTCCTCGACGAGGCCACGTCGTCGCTCGACAACGAATCGGAGTACCTCGTCCAGGAAGCGCTCGAGCGCCTGATGCGTGGACGAACGACGATCGTCATCGCGCATCGGCTCACGACCGTGCAGCGCGCCGGGCGCATCCTCGTCGTCGCGGCCGGGCGCATCGTGGAGAGCGGGACGCATCAGGAGCTGCTCGCTCGCCGCGGGCTGTACCAGCGCCTGTACGAGCGGACCTTCGAGCGGAGAGCGGAGCCGGTCCCCGCGTTCTAGCAGGGCCCTCCGGCGGTGCGTGTCGCGCACGGTGATGGCGGTCACAGTGAGGATGACCTCGCGACGCGTGCGGGTTCCAGCAGTGACCGACCGTCGATGCCGCAGCGAGCGGCGGCGGTGCGGAGGAAGGAACGCACATGAGCGCATGCCTCGCAGGCTGTCAGGAGATGGCCGGCGATCTGGATGTGCCCGGCGTCCAGGGCTCCGTCTACCGCGTCACCGGTCACATCGCGACGGCCGGCCAGAACAGCTTCGCGGGCCGCTTGCCCCTCGGCGACGCCGCGGGCGCGTTCCGAGGCCCGGGCCTTCTCGACCCGTTCGGCTCCCGGATCCACCTGATCGTCCGTGACCACGGCCTCGCGACCGACATCGACGTCGCGAGCGATCGCGATCCCGACACCCTGTCCCAGGGTGAGCTGATCCAGGCGCTCTTCAATGAGACCTCGCCGCGCTCGTGCAACGTCGTCTGCTTCGACGCGCAGAAGTCGGAGCACCTGCCGCACCGATAGACGGGTCCCGGGGCAGGGCCGGCAACACGCCGGCTCTGCCCTCACGCAGATGGATCCGCGCGGTGACGAGTCTGTCTCAGTCCGAGCGGGCGCTCGTCACGTCGTCTGTCCCGCTCGGCGCGGTCTGGCATCGTTGTTCGTCCTGGCTACGTTGATCGCGTCCGTCCCAACGGCCCGCCCGCCCGAGCACGCCGCGCCGTTCGCGCCGCAGACGCTCGAGGAGACGGGTCTGACGTCCATGTTCATCGCGGAGCTCGCGATCAAGCTCCTCTATCAGAAAGGCCAGTCGAGCGGTGCGGACCTCGCGAACGCCCTCTGCCTGCCGATGAAGCTGCTCGAGCCCGTGCTCGACGCGCTGAAGGCGGAGCACCTCGTCGAGGTGAAGGGCGGATCCGGCGTGAGCGCCGCCACCTACATCCACGCGCTCTCGGGCGGGATCGGGACCGGTCGCGCGAGGGAGGCCCTCGACCGCAACGGGTATGTCGGCCCCGCGCCGGTGACGCTCTCCCAGTACGTGAAGCGCGTCCGCGCGCAGTCCATCGGCGACGTGCACATCACCGGGGAGGACCTGAAGGCGGCCCTCTCGCATCTCGTCCTGCCGGACCGCACGCTGCGCCAGCTCGGCCCGGCCATCAACAGCGGACGCTCGATCTTCCTCTTCGGCCCTCCGGGCACGGGCAAGTCGTCGATCGCGGAGACGCTCGCGTCGCTGCTGAAGGGCGGCATGGTGGTGCCGCACGCGATCCAGGTCGGGCCGCAGATCGTCCGCGTGTACGACCCGTCGCGCCATCACCCGCTCATCGACCTCGACGCCCGCTTCGACCGGCGGTGGATCCCGGTCACGCGGCCCTTCGTGAAGGTGGGCGGCGAGCTCACGCTCGAGGATCTCGACCTCGCGTTCGACGCGTCCTCGGGGACGCACGAGGCGCCGTTCCAGATGAAGGCCAACGGCGGGGTCCTCCTCATCGACGACTTCGGCCGGCAGCGCGCGTCGCCCGAGCAGCTCCTCAACCGGTGGATCGTCCCGCTCGACCGCGACGTCGACTTCCTCACGACGATCGACGGCCGCAAGATCGAGGTGCCGTTCGACACGCTGCTCGTCTTCGCGACGAACCGCACGCCGTCGTCCCTCGTCGACGAGGCCTTCCTCCGGCGCATCCAGTACAAGATCGAGATCCGTCCCCCGACGGAGCAGGAGTTCGCCGAGATCCTCCGACGCATCTGCGAGTCGCGGAAGATCACGTACTACCCGCAGGCGGCGCAGTGGATCATCCGCTACTGCAAGGAGCGCGGCATCGCGCTGCGCTCGTGCCATCCGCGCGATCTCATGACGCACCTCGCGGCCGCCGCGCGCTTCCTCGAGAAGCCCATCGAGATCACGCCGGAGCTCGTGGCGCTCGCGTGCGAGACGTACTTCGTCGCGCTCGAGCCGCCGCCCGCGAAGCCGGCGTCGCGAACGGCCAAGCCGAGCCAGGTCCCGCCCGCCGCCTGACTAGTTCGCGGCGCGCAGCTCGAACCGCAGATGGTCGATGTGGCCGTCCTGCGTGGTGAACACCCAGGTCGTGTAGTTCGCGAAGATCCCCGGGGCGCGCGTGAGCGTCGTGACGCGTGCCTCGTCGCCGATCTGCTCCTCGGAGCGGAACGTCTGCACGAGCTCCGGCGCGAGGCGGACCATCTGGCGCACGCCCTCCCTGCCCCTGAGGGGCGCTTCCGCGCCCGGGAGGAGGATCTCGATGTCCTCGGCGCACAGCTCGGCCGCGCGGTCGGCCTCCTTCGCCTCGACGGCGTCGATGAACGCGCGGCCGATCTCGAGCGGGGTCATGGCGTATAGCCTGCACGAAGACGGCCGCCGATGGAGGTGCGCTCATGGAAGTGAAGGAGCTCGGCCACGTCGTCCTCTACGTCCGCGACCTCGAACGCTCGCGTCGCTTCTACCGTGACGTGCTCGGGTGGAAGGAGATCACGCCGGAGGGCGGCATGCGCTTCCCCGCGGCGGCGTTCTCGTCCGGCCGGACGCATCACGAGCTCCTCCTCATCGAGGTCGGACCGAACGCGGCGCCGATCCCCGCCGGCCGCCGCGTCGGTATGTACCACTTCGGGCTGAAGGTCGGGACGACCGACGACGAGCTGCGCGAGGCGCGCGACACCCTCGCGCGGTCCGGAGCGCGCGTGGTCGGGGCGAGCGATCATGGCGTCACGCACAGCCTGTACATCGAGGATCCCGACGGTCACGAGATCGAGCTGTACATCGACGTGCAGCCCGAGCGCTGGCGCGAGGATCCCGCCGCGGTGTTCGCCGACATCAAGCCGCTCAGCATCTAGCCTTCGAGCGCGATCGGCAGGGTGAAGCGGATGGTCGTTCCGCGTCCCTCGCCGTCGCTCTGTGCCTCGATCTCGCCGCCGTGCGCCCGGACGAGGTCGCGCGCGATGGCGAGGCCGAGCCCGGTCCCGCGCGACCCGACGTCCTTGTGGAAGCGGTCGAAGATGAGCGGCAGGTCGTCGGGAGCGATGCCGCGCCCGGTGTCGCTGACGATCACGCGCACGTGCGACGGCCCGTCGCGGTGCGCGCTCACGGCCACCGTCCCGCCGGCGAGCGTGTAGCGCAGCGCGTTCGAGAGCAGGTTGTCGAGGACCTCGCGCAGCCGCGTGGGGTCGACGTCGACGGGCGGCAGGTCGAGCGGCACGGTGGACGTGATCTCGACGCCCGCGGCGGTCGCGGGCGGTGACTGCGCGTCGATCGCGTCGTCGACGACGTCGTCGAGCGAGGTCGGGCGGCGGTCGAGACGCAGCGCGCCGCTCTCGGCGAGCGAGAGGATCCGGAGGTCCTCGATGATCCGCGCCATGTGCCGCGTCTCGTCGAGGACCGTGCCGAGGTGCGCCTCGTCGCGCGCATACACGCCGTCGATCGCGCCTTCGAGCTGGCCCTGGATGACGCTCAGCGGGGTTCGCAGCTCGTGCGTGACGTCGGCGAGAAGGCGTTTCCGCTCCTGCTCCCCGCGCTCGAGACGCTCGCTCATCGCGTTGAAGCTCTCGACGAGGCGGCGCACCTCGCGCGGTCCGCGCGGGCGGACGCGCGCGGCGTAGTCGCCGTCCGCGACGCGCTCGGCCGCCTCCATGAGATCGCCGATCGGCGCGGCCGCGCGGCGGAAGGAGCGGACGAACATCGCGAGGAAGATGAGGAAGGGGAGCGCGAGCGCGACGAAGACCTGCGCGCCCACGGGGACACCGACGGCGCCGAGCGCGCTCGAGACGGTCCAGATGAACGCCGCGATCGCGAGCTGCAGGACGAGGAAGAAGATGATCGCGAAGACCGCCATGCGGACGAAGAACCGCGCGGGAGGCGTGATCCAGCGTCCGCGCGGCGGCCACTCCTCGCTCTGAGGCCACCAGGTCGGCCGCTTCCCGCGCCCCCACGGCGGGCCGTGGCGATGCGTCACTCCGGCTCCGCGAAGCGGTACCCGACCGAGTGGACCGTGAGCACGTAGCGCGGGTGGCGCGGATCCGTCTCGAGCTTGCGCCGGATGTTCTTCACGTGCGCGTCGATGGCGCGCTCGTACGACTCGACCGCGACGCCGTGGATGGCGTCGAGCAGCTGCGCGCGCGTGAAGACGCGCCCGGGCTGCCGCGCGAGGGTCGCGAGCAGGTGGATCTCCGTCCGCGTGAGCTCGACGTTGCGGTCACCCGCGGTCACGCGCATGTGGTCGAGGTCCACGGTCACGTCGCCCGCGCGGACCAGCTGGGTCGGCTCTGTGGCCTGGTCGGTGCGGCGGAGGACGGCGCGCACGCGGGCGACGACCTCCTTCGGGCTGAACGGCTTCACCACATAGTCGTCGGCGCCGAGCTCGAGACCGACGAGACGGTCAGACTCCTCGCCGCGCGCCGTCAGGACGACGATCGGGACGCGCGATCGCTCGCGCAGCCGTCGCACGACGTCGAGGCCGTCCATGTCGGGGAGGCCAAGGTCGAGCACGACGAGGTCCGGCCGATCGCGCTGCGCGATCTGGATCGCCGAACGCCCATCGAGCGCCTCGACCGAGCGGAATCCCGCTCGGTCGAGGTAGTCACGGACGATGCGGACGATCTTGGGCTCGTCGTCGACGACGAGGACGGTCCTCAGCTGTCAGCCTTCCCCGAGGTGCCGCGCTCGTGCGCTTGTCTGTGCCATTCGTCGAACATTCTCGGGCCGCCGCCGTAGCCCATGCGGTGGCCGCCACCGAAGGCGGCGCGGAAGAGGCCGAAGATCAGGAACAGGAAGAGGATCGGGAACAGCAAACCGAAGAAGGGGAAGAACCCGAATGCGAAGGGGTGCCAGTACGGATATGCGGCGACCGCGGTGGCGCCGGCCGTACCCGTGACGGTCGCCGCCGTGCTGACGCCTACCTGGTAGGCGACGCCCGCGACCACGCTGAGGAGCAGGACCAGACCGAACGTGACGGCGAGTGCTCGTGCCATGTGATGACCTCCATCTCATGTCGCTACGAACGATCCTCGCCTGCTTGTGTGGATCGATCGTGAATGGGCTGTGGAGCCTTCGCTGGCATCTCGCCTGCACCGCTACCGACCATGCGTGTGGGCCTGCTCGCCCCCCTCCTCGAACGGATCCCTCCCGGCAACTATGGCGGGACCGAGCGGGTGATGGCGTGGCTGGCTGACGAGCTCGTCGCGCTCGGCCTCGATGTCGATCTCTTCGCGAGCGGCGACTGCGACACACGAGCGCGCCTCGTCTCGCTCGTCCCACGCGCGCTCTGGCACGACGAGGGCATCCGGGACTACACGGCTGTGCGCGTGGCAGCCCTCGCGCGCGCATACGCGATCGCGGCCGTCGACGTCATGCACGACCACGCTGAGCTGCTCGCGTACCCGCTCGCCCGCGCGGCGGCGTTCCCGACCGTCTCGACGCTGCACTCGCGAACGGACACGCGCGAGTGCGCGTTCGTCTACGACGAATTCCGCGAGCATCCGCTCGTCGCGATCTCGCACGCGCAGCGCCGGCCGCTCCCGAAGGCGAACTGGGTGGCGACGGTGCACCACGGCATGCCGGCCGATCTCTACCGGCCGTCCTACGCCCGGGGGTCGTACCTCGCGTTCGTCGGCCGGATCGCGCCGGAGAAGGGCGTCCATCTCGCGATCGAGGTCGCGCGACGGACGGGCCTGCCGCTGAAGATCGCGGGGCGGCCGCCGCTCGAGGAGTGGAAGTACCTCGAGGCGAGGACCGATCACGAGTACTACGAGACGATGGTCCGCCCGTACCTCGGCACCGACGGCATCGAATACGTCGGGGAGCTCGACGACGCGGGAAAGCAGGATCTCTACGAAGGCGCGCTCGCGCTGCTCTTCCCGATCGACTGGCCGGAGCCGTTCGGCCTCGTGCTCATCGAGGCGATGGCCTGCGGGACGCCGATCCTCGCGCGGCCGCGCGGGTCGGTCCCGGAGATCGTCACTGACGGCGTGAACGGCTTCCACTGCGAGGACGTCGGCGAGATGACCCTGGCCCTCGACCGCATCGACCGCATCGACCGCGAGGCGTGCCGCCGCGAGTTCGACGCGCGCTTCACGGCGCGCCGGATGGCGCTCGACTACCTCGCCGTGTACGAGCGGATGACCGCACGTGCGGTCCGCGCGACCGAGGCCGAGCCCGAGTCCGAGCCAGGCGAGCCGACGGAGCTAGGCCGCTCGCGCTGACCAGCGCTCGAACCAGTCCGCGGCGAGCCGTGCCACCTCCTCGATCTTCCCGGGCTCTTCGAACAGGTGCGTCGCACCCGCGACGATGACGAGCTCCTTGTCCTTCGACCCCAGACGCTCGAACGCCGTGCGGTTCATGCCGACGACCGGCGTGTCGAGGCTGCCGACGATGAGCAGCGTCGGCGCCGTGACGCGCTCGAGCGCGTCACGCGCGAGATCCGGGCGACCACCGCGCGAGACGATCGCGCGCACTGCGTCATCGCCGGCCGCCGCGACGAGAGCCGCCGCGGCGCCCGTGCTCGCTCCGAACAGGCCGAGCGGGAGCGCCGCGAGGTCAGGGTCCGCGCGCACCCAGCGGATGACCTGGCGCAGGCGGTCGGCGAGGAAGGAGATGTCGAAGCGCAGCTCGCCGGTGAGGTCGTCGCGCCGCTCCTCGGCGTCCGTGAGCAGGTCGAAGAGCAGCGTCGCGAAGCCGCTCGCCTGCAGCGTCGCGGCGACCCCGCGGTTGCGCGAGCTCTTGCGGGAGCTGCCGCTCCCATGGGCGAAGATCACGATCCCCGCCGAACCGGCGGGCACGCTGAGGTCCCCGGCGACGGCGTCGCCGTCAGCGACCGGCAGGCTGATCTGACGTTCCGCGAGCCGCGGCACGCTCATCGAGCATCGCCTCCACTTCTTCGTCGCTCAGCTGCGGGAAGGTCTCGTACCACAGACCGACTGCGCGCATGTCGCGCGGCGCGATGACGGTGATGACCTCGTCGACCTCGCGCGCGATGTCGGCCACGCTCTCGGGAGCGGCCACAGGGACGGCGAGGACGACGCGCGCGGGCCGCCGCGTGCGCGCCGACCGGGCCGCCGCGGTGGCCGTCGCGCCGGTCGCGAGGCCGTCGTCCACGATGACGACCGTGCGGCCCGCAGGGTCGTACGCGTGCCGCCCGTGCCGCAGGCGGTCCTCGAGCTCCGCCGCGCGGACGCTCTCGCGCGCGGAGATGCGCTCGATCTCGTCGCGGCCGAGCCCGAGCATGTCGACGAGGTCCTCGCGCAGCACCGACGCACCGGGGGCGATCGCGCCGATCGCGAGCTCGGGCTGCTGCGGCGCTCCGAGCTTGCGCGCCACGATGACGTCGAGCGGCGCGTCGAGCGCCTTGGCCACCTCGTACGCGACGGCGACGCCACCGCGCGGCAGGCCGAGGACGAGGACGTCGTCGCCTCGAAGGTGCTCGAGCTTGGCCGCGAGCTGGCGGCCGGCATCCGCGCGGTCGGCGAACCGCAGCTCGGTGGGGCCGCCGAAGAAGCGCATGGCCTCGGCCGCTACGCCTCCGGGAGCGGCTCCGCGTTGACGCCGGCGGCGGAGCAGTTCCCGCAGCAGAACACGTGGCTGCCCTCGGTCACCGCATGCGCGCGGTCATGGATCGGTGCGCCGCAGCGCGAGCACGCGCGCCCGCCGAGCGCGCCTTCGCGGACGCGGATCTCCGCGGCGTCGGCGCGCGCGCAGTTCGCGCAGCAGTACGTTCGACCTTCCTGGACGATGGACGAGCGCGTGTCGATGAGCGGCGCGCCGCAGCGGTCGCACGCGGGGTCGAGCGGGAGACCTTCCTCTCGCGTCATGGGCCGGTGACTCTGCTCCCGCAGGGCGTATGCCGAGCCTACTCCGACGGCATGATCGATGCGGGATCCACGGCGGGAGGTGCGGCATGCAGCAGATCGAACAGCGCGTCGTCGGCGACACGGAGCACGAGCACGTCCACGAGCCGATCACGCATACCCACGACCACTACCACGTCTCGCACCATCACAAGAGCGGCGAGATGCTCGGCGCGTTCGAGCACAAGGCGCACTACCACAGCCACGAGCACGACCACGGCCCGCTCGATCACGCGCATCACACGCGCGACGAGGAGGAGGAGCGCAAGCAGCACGACGAGATGGCCCACACGCATGACCACGCGATGCCATCGCGGAGGACGCCCCTCTGATCAGCTACGGCCGCTAGCGGCGCGTCAGTGCGGCGCCTCGCTCGGACTCGATCGGCGGCCGCCAGAGCGAGCGACCGCATCAGCGCTTCGAGCGGACCTCGTCGATCTGCTCCTGGGTGCGGACCTTGTTCGCGCCGCCGCGCTGCTCCTGCTCCTTCTCCTTGAGGCGCGCTTCGGTCTCCTCAGGGCTGCGCGTCGGCTTCTGGCCGGCCTGGTTCTCCGGCGTGCGGGGCGTCTCGGGCATGCGAGCACCTCCGTGTGTGTCTCCGACACGTCACGGCAGGTGCGATGCCAGCTAGCGCCCGGGCGGCTCCCGAACGAGATAGCGCTCGCCCTGGAGCTCGAGGACCATGCCCTGCTCGAGCGCGAGCGTCGCGATGTCGACTCCGGGAGCGATCTCGATCCGCCGCACCTCGCCCGAGATCCGCGGCTGGAGCCCGGCCGTGAAGACGACGATGGTCGTCGGTCGCATCGCGCGCTTGCGCTTCGTCGACCGCAGGGCGTACGGATCGGGATCCCAGTACCAGGCGCGGTACTCCGGAAGGTAATAGCGAACGAGCTGGTAATCCTCGCGCGCGAGCAGGATCGTCCCCGACGCGGGGAAGTGGCGGCGCACGTACCCGACACGCTCGCGCAGCGCGCCGTCGTGGCGCGCGAGCGCGCCCGCGGTGAAATCGGCGTGGCCCGCCACGGCGGCATACGCGGCGTCGCCGGAAAGGAACGTCGCCGCCGGGAGCGTGATGGCCACGAGCGCCGCGGCGATCCACCGCGGCGACGGCCGGATGAGGTCCGTGCGCTCGAGGAGGAGGCCGCCGGCGAGGAAGAGCGGCGGCACGACCGAGAGCACGTGACCCCACTCGCCGATGTGCACGACCGCGAAGAAGAGGATCCCCGGCACGGCCCACAGCACGATGCCGGCGGCCGTGCGGTCGACCCGGATCGCGCGGCGCTGCCATGCGCGCTGCGCGACGAGGCCGAGCGCGACGCAGAGCGGCAGGACGAACAGGCCGAGGCCCCAGCCGAGCGCCTCGAGCGTGAAGCCGACGTTGAACGCGAACGCGTCGATGCCGTGCGCCGGCACCGAGTACGTGCCCACGACGCTGCCCGTCTGTCGCACCAGCGCCTCGACGTACGCGGCCGGCCCGCCCGAGAGGATCGTGGACGGGATCCACCAGAGGAGCGCGCCGGCCGCGACCGTCGACCACGCGAGCGCGATGCGCCGCGGCCCGAGACGCCAGACCGACCAGAGCCACAGCGGCGCGAGGAGGAAGAGCACGTCCTGGCGCGCGCCGCTCAGGATCCCGAGCGCGAGGCTCGCCGCGATCGGCCGCCGGCCATCGACGAGGAGCCATCCGAGGACGATCGAGACGAGCGCGAGCACGGTGTACGGATACGCGATCTCGCTGTACGTCCACACGAGCGGGCTCGCCGCGTACGCGAGCGCCGCCGCGAGCGCGATCCCCGGCCGCATCCACCGCGATGCCACGAGCCACAGGGCGGCGGCACCCGCGGCGCTCGCGACGATCGACAGGAGCACGAGGGCCGCGTTGCTGTCGCCGAGGAAGGCGCGGGCGAGCTGCGCGGCGCCGACGTACCAGATGTAGCCCGGCGGGTGCGGCCGCGACGCGTTCGGGTCGGCGTCGACGTGAAAGCCGAGCTCGAGCGCGCGCGCGTAGAGCACGGAGTCCCACGCCCAGAGGTGCGTCGTCGCGAAGGGCAGGCGCGCGAGCACGACCGCCATGAAGATCAGCGCCGCGACCGCGAGCGGATGCTCCCGGATCCATCGTCCCGCCTGTCCCACCGGGTGCCAGTTTGGCCGCTCGCGGGGACGGCGACCAGCCCTCGATCAGGATCGGCGGGGTCGCTGCAGCCGGAGCTCGCGGCGGGCCTTCGCCGCGGCCATCCGGCGGCGGTCCTCGTCCGTCTCGGGGATGAGCGGCGGGATCGGCGTCGGATGCCCCGCATCGTCGATGGCGACGAAGACGCAGTACGCGCTGGCAACGTGGACGACCTTGCCGGTGAGGGTGTTCTCCGCCTCGACGCGCACGCCGACCTCCATGCTCGTCCGGCCGACCTCGTTCACGGACGCCTTCGCCGTGACGAGATCGCCGACGATCACGGGCGCGACGAAGGAGAGCTCGTCGATGCGCGCGGTGACGACCTTCGACCGCGCGTGCCGCTGTGCCGCGGCGCCCGCGCACGAGTCGATGAGCTTCATGACCTCGCCGCCGTGGACGTTGCCCCATGGATTCGCGTCGGAGGGGAGCATCGCTCGGGCCATGACGGTGCGCGACGCGGACACGGGCCGCGGTGCGAGGCGATCGCTCACGCCGCAGAGCCTGCCACATATGCTCCCGCGCGATGTCGGTCCTCTCGCGCGAAGAGCTGCGCGCGGCGCTGGCCGCGGATCCGCCGCTCGTCGAGGACGTCGATCAGGCGACGCAGCTCCAGCCGAACGGGATCGACCTCCGGGTCGAGCGCCTCCAGCGCCTCACGTCGCGCGCGGTGTTCGGCGCGATCGAGGCTGCCCGCGAGGCCGCCGCGCGCGACGATGTCGCGGCCGACGGCGACGGCTGGTGGGACCTCGAGCAGGGCGCGTACGTCCTCACCTACCGCGAGCGCGTGAACCTGCCCGCCGACCTCACGGCGCTCATCCGGCCGCGCTCGAGCCTGCTGCGCTCGGGCGTCGCGATCCACGGTGCGGTGTGGGACGCGGGCTATTCGGGGCGCGGCGAAGGGCTCCTGTCGGTGCTGAACGAGCGCGGCTACCGGCTCCAGCGCGGCGCGCGCGTCGCGCAGCTGGTGTTCTTTCGGCTCTCGTCCGCGACGCTCGAGGGATACGCCGGGAAGTACCAGGGCGAGAACGCCTAGGAGACCTGCGGGATCACCTGCGTCGCGAAGACGCGGAAGCACTCGCGGTCGTAGCCGTACGGGAACACCGGGATCACGTATGTCACGCCGTGCTTCGCATATCCACGGAGCGACTCGACCACCTCGTTCGGCGTGCCGACGGGATGGCCGCGCCGGCGCGCGCGCCATTCATCGGGCGTGATCTTCGCGCGGGCCGCGAGGTCGCGGACGATCTCGTCGAGCCGCGACGCGGTCTCGGCGACGAGCACCGGCCCGAAGTGGCTCCGCGCGATCGAGGCGGGATCACGCTTCGCGAGGCGGCACGCCTGCTCCAGGTCTTTCATGGCGGCCGCGTAGGCATCCGGCGTCGGGAAGCCGCCGACGTTCACCGCGTCCGCGTGACGGGCGATGACGCGCATGAGGCGCGGCTTCGACCCCGCGATGGTCATCGGCAGCGGCCGCTGGACCGGCTTCGGCGAGCACTGCGCGTCATCGATCCGGTAGTGCTTTCCGTGATACGTCGCCTTGTCCTCGCTCCACATCCGCTTGCAGATCTCGATCGTGTCGACGAGCTGGTCGACGCGCACGCCCGGAGCGGGGAAGTCGTAGCCGTAGGCGCGGTACTCGAGCTCTTTCCACCCCGCGCCGATGCCGAACTCGAGGCGACCCCCGGACATGACGTCGACGGCCGCCGCCATCTTCGCGAGGAGCGCCGGGTTGCGATACGACTGGCACGACACGAGCGTGCCGAGCCGCAGGCGCTTCGTGATCTGAGTGAGCGCCGCGAGCAGCGTCCACGCCTCGAGGCAGTCGGTCTTCGCCGACCCGTCGTTCAGGAAGAGGTGGTCGGAGACCCACAGGCCGTCGGCGCCGAGCTCCTCGGCATCGTGCGCGATCGCCTTGACGTCGTCGAACGAGAAGCCGAACTGCGGCTCGATCTGGATCCCGAAACGCACCGCGGCAGGGTAGAACAGGGGACGTGATCGCGCGGATCCGTGCCGGGCTAGAGCGATACGCGATCGTCCGCTTCGCCGCGGCCCTCGCCCGCGAGATCGAGGACCACGACATCCCCGGCATGGCCGCCGAGATGGCCTACCGCTTCCTCTTCGCGATCTTCCCGCTCCTGCTCCTCACCGCCGCGGTCGTCGGCCTGATCGGAGCGGCGATGGGGCGCGACGGTCTCGTCCTCGAGGTCGCCGCGCGCCTCGCGACGTTCCTCCCGTCATCGATCGCGGCCACGCTCGCGGAGACACTGGGGCGGCTCGTCACGGACCAAGCCGCGACCTACGCGACGATCGGCCTCCTTGCGTCGCTGTGGGGCGCCGCCGGCGGCCTCGGCGCGCTCATGAAGGGGCTCGACCGCGCCTACGACGTCGCTCCTTCGCGCGCGACGTGGCGTCGGCAGCTCGTGGCGATCGGCGCGACCCTCGTCGTGCCACCGCTCGGCCTCGTCCTGCTCATCCTGTCGGTCCTCGGGCACGGCCTCACGAGCTGGCTCGGCGCCGCGCTCGGCGTCGGCGACGCCCTCGCGGGCGCGGTCGCCATCGCGCAGGCGGTGCTCGCGTTCGTGATCGTCCTCGCCGGGATGGCGGTCATGTACCGCGTCCTTCCGGCGATCCGACAGCGATCGCGGGACGTCATCCCCGGTGCGCTCGTGGCGACGCTCGGCTGGACGGTGCTGACGCAAGCGTTCGGCGCGTACGTGGCGCGCCTCGGCGGCCAGGAAGCCGCATACGGGGCGCTCGGCGCGGCCATCGCGTTCCTGCTCTGGCTGTACCTCGTCGGCGTGATCGTGCTCGTCGGGGCCGAGGTGAACGCGCTGCTCTCACCGTCTGGCCGCGCCGCGTGGGCGGCGCGGCCCGCCGTTGCCGCCGGCTAGCGACCGGGCAGATCGAGCCCCGCGCGCTTCGCGAACTCGATCGCTTCGGGGTAGCCCGCGTCGGCGTGGCGCATGACGCCCGTGCCGGGGTCCGTCGTGAGCACGCGCCGCAGCTTCTCGCGTCCGAGAGGCGTGCCGTCGGCGACCGCGACCATGCCCGCGTGCAGCGAGTAGCCGATCCCCACGCCGCCGCCGTGATGCACGGAGACCCACGTCGCGCCGGCCGACGTGTTGAGCAGCGCGTTCAGGATCGGCCAGTCGGCGATCGCGTCGCTGCCGTCGCGCATGCCCTCGGTCTCCCGGAACGGTGACGCGACCGACCCCGAGTCGAGGTGGTCGCGGCCGATGACGATGGGCGCGCGCAGCTCGCCGCGCTCGACGAGCACGTCCATCGCCTCGCCGAACTCGGCGCGCTCGCCGTAGCCGAGCCAGCACACTCGCGCGGGCAAGCCTTGGAACGGCACGCGGTCGCCCGCGAGGCGGATCCAGCGCGAGAGGGTCTCGTCCTTGGGGAACAGCTCCGTCACGAGCCGGTCGGTGCGCGCGATGTCCGCCGGGTCCCCGGACAGGGCGACCCAGCGGAACGGGCCGCGGCCTTCGCTGAACATCGGCCGGATGTACTCCGGCACGAAGCCCGGGTACGCGAACGCGTCGGCGAAGCCGCCGCGCTGCGCCATCGCGCGGAGGTTGTTGCCGTAGTCGAAGGCGATGGCGCCCCGCCCCTGCAGCTCGACGATCGCCGCGCAGTGCCGGGCCATGCTCTCGAGCGATCGGCGGACGTATCCGTCGGCGTCCGTGCGGCGGTACGCGTCCGGGTCCTCGACCCCGCTCGGGACGTACCCGTCGAGCGGATCGTGCGCGCTCGTCTGATCCGTGACAACGTCGACGGGCACGCCGCGCCGTGCGATCTCCGGCAGCGCCTCGGCGGCGTTCGCGATGACCCCGATCGAGCGTGACACGCGCGCCGTGCGGTACCGCTCGGCGCGCGCGAGCGCGTCGTCGAGCGAGGGCGCGACCTCGTCGAGGAAGCGCTGGCGCAGCCGCCGGTCGGCCCGGCGCGGATCGACCTCGATCACGACCGCGACGCCCTCGTTCATCGTGATCGCCATCGGCTGCGCGCCGCCCATGCCGCCGAGGCCGGCGGTGACGACGAGCCGTCCCGCGAGCGTGCCGCCGAAGTGACGGCGCGCGACGGCCGCGAACGTCTCGTACGTCCCCTGGAGGATCCCCTGGGTCCCGATGTAGATCCAGGACCCCGCGGTCATCTGCCCGTACATCGTCAGGCCCAGCGCCTCGAGGCGGCGGAACTCGTCCCACGTCGCCCAGTGCGGGACCAGGAGCGCGTTCGCGATGAGCACGCGCGGCGCCCACTCGTGCGTGCGGAAGACGCCGACGGGCTTCCCGGATTGCACGAGCAGCGTTTCGTTGGACTTGAGGCGGCGCAGCGTCGCGAGGATCCGGTCGAACGCGTCCCACGAACGCGCGGCGCGTCCGGTGCCGCCATACACGATCAATTCGTCGGGCTTCTCTGCGACGTCGGGATCGAGGTTGTTCTGGATCATCCGGAACGCGGCTTCCTGCGGCCACCCGACGCAGCGCAGCTCGGTCCCGCGCGGCGCGCGGACGACCCGCGACGCGACGCTCACCAGGTCATTGTCGCGCGCTTGCTCGTCGGCACAGGACCGCGTCGCCGTTCGTTCTATGGGCAGATGCGTCCTGTCGTGGCGCTCCTCGTATCCCTGCTGCTTTCGTCATGTGCGCCGCCCACGGTCTCGGCCCCCGCAACGGCGACGGCCACGCCCCCGCTCCCTACGGGTTATGCCGTGCCGCAGATCACCGGCGCCGCATCGCCCGCTCCGGCGAGCCCGCCGCCGGCACCCACACCGACGCCGCCACCGCCAGCCCCGGCTCCGACGCCCGTTCGCACCCCATCGCCGCCGGTGGCGCTCGCGACCGTGCCCGAGGCCGGAAGGGTGGCGTTCACGGTCCCCGACAACGGAGGCGCCTGGCTGTACGACGGCAGGAAGGGGACGGTCGAGCGGATCGCCTACCGCCTGCGCGCCGCTCCGAACGGACGCGCGCTCCTGTCCCTGCCCCTGAAGGTCGATGATCCGATCGTCCTCCGCGATCTGGCGGCCGATCGCACGGTGCCGCTTCCGATCGCAGCGAACGTCACGTTCGACGTGACGGCGGACGCCTCGCGCGTCGCCCACGTCAAGGATCGGACCCTCATCGTCGTGGACCCTGATCGGCCGCCGCGGACCGTGTTCCCGGAATACCGCTTCACGAGCGCGCGCTGGTCGCCGTCCGGAAAGCTGCTCGCTCTGACCGGGCCTCTCGTCGCGGACGATCTCCCGCCGGGCACGCCATTCGAACGCCCCAACTTCGTCGCCTACGACCTATGGCTGGTCGACTTCGACGCCAAGACGCTCCGCCGCTTCTACGTCGCTCCGAGCTACGGCCCGAGCGCGTTCGGTGTTCCCGCCTACCCAGGCCTCGAGCTCGGGACGTGGTCGCCGGACGAGCGCTACGTCACGGCGTATCAGGGGATCACGTTGGCCGCCGGCCAGCGCGGCGAGCCCGTCGGTCTCGTGGCCGTCGACGCCCGCACCGGGGCGTCCTGGCCGCTCGGTGGATCCCTCCACGCGATCGCATGGCAGGCCTGGCGAGCACCGCACACGCTCGCGTACGTCGGCGCGGCCGGACGTAGTGGCTGGGACCAGCGGCGCATCCGCCTGTGGTCACCGGAGACAGCCGTCCGGGATCTCACCGGCACGGATGAGATGGCGTTCGACCCGGTGTGGGATCCATCCGGCCGCTCGCTGTACTTCATCCGCGCCCCGGCGGGTCCGTATGTCGCCGACGACTACTTCGCGGGGCGGGGCATCGGTGCGCGCCGCGTGGCACGGCTCGACCTCGAGACAGGCGCGCGAAGTGAGATCACGGGCACACCGGGGTATGCCGACGAAGCCGTGCTCGCCTCCGCGGATGGGAGGGACATGCTCGTCTTGCGGCGGCGGACCGCTCGCGATCCGCTGGTCGAGCTCTGGCTCTGGCCCCTGGATGGTCGCCCCCCGCGTGCGCTGGCGACCGTACCGATCGCCCGCTTCGGCGAGTACCAGCTCAGGAGCTACGACCTCGCGTACTGGGTGCTCGCGAGCTCCCAGAGCTACGCGTTCTTCGACAGCGCTGCTTGGAGCCGCTGACCCGTTCAGGAGCACGCCTCTCGCTCGCTGAACCGACCGGAGGACGCGCTGTCATCGCTTGACCGCGGTGCCATCGTGGTCCTCGGGGAGCGGCACGGCCCTCGACCAGGTCGAGGAGGTGACCGAATGCTCACGAAGGCGACCGATCTCAGCATCACGCTCGAGGACAGGCCCGGCACCTTGGCCAAGGCGACCGACGCGGTCGCGAAGGCCGGCGCGAACATCGACGGGTTCTGCGGCTCAGCGGATGGCGGCAGCACCTTCCATTTCCTTTTCACCAAGGACGGCGACAAGGCGCGCAAGGCGCTCGAGTCGGCCGGCTTCACGGTGAAGAAGGAGCGCGAGGTCGTGCTCACGGAGCCCATCGAGGATCGGCCCGGCGCCGCCGCGGCCGAGTTCCGGAAGATCGCGCAGCACGAGCTGAATGTCGACCTCGCGTACCTCGCCACGGACAACAGGATCGTGATGGGCGGCGACAACGTTCAGAAGATCTGGGAATCGCTCGGCGCGGAGTCCACCAAGATCACGGCGTAGCGTCAGCGAGGCCCGGCCGCTCCCCTGCTCACACGAGGTCGGGTGTGCGCTGGCGGACCGCGGCCGTGAGCACCTCACGCGCGATCGCGTCCGCCATCGCCGCGATGTCCGGGGAGAGCGCGCGGTCGTCATCGAGGAACGCGGAGCGCTCGCGCACCACCGCGCGCGCCGCTTCGAGCGGCTCGGACGAGCGCATCCGCAGCAGATCCAGGCCCTGGGCAGCGCAGAGCGCTTCGATCGCGAGGATGTCGCGGACGTTCCGCACGACGGCGGCGAGCTTGTGCGCCGCGTGGACGCCCATGCTGACGTGGTCCTCCATGCCGGCCGAGGTCGGGATCGACTGCAGCGACGCCGGCACGGAGCGCAGGCGATCCTCGGCCACGAGCGCCGCGGCGGTGTACTGCGCGACCATGAACCCCGAGTTCATCCCGGGTCGCGGCGTGAGGAACGGCGGGAGGCCCGAGGTGTGCCCGTTCGTGAGCCGGTCGATGCGCGCCTCGGCGATGTCGCCGAGCTGCGCGACCGCGATCGTCGCGAGGTCGAGGGCGATCGCGACGGGCTGCCCGTGGAAGTTGCCGCCGGAGAGGACGCGGCCGTCCTCCGGGAAGACGAGCGGGTTGTCCGTGATCGCGTTGATCTCCGTCTCGAGCACGCGGCGCACGTAGGCGAGGGCATCGCGCGTGGCGCCGTGCACCTGCGGCACGCAGCGGACCGAATACGGATCCTGCACGCGCGGGTCGCCGACCCGGTGCGACTCGCGGATCGGGCTGCCCGCGACGAGCGTGCGGAGGTTCGACGCGACGGCGCGCTGCCCCGGATGCGGGCGCGCCTCGTGGATGGCCGGGTCCCATGCCTGGTCCGTCGCGCGCAGCGCCTCGGCGGACATGGCGGCGATCACGTCGGCGCTCGTCGCGAGCACCTCTGCGTCGTGGAGGGCGAGGCAGCCGATCCCCGTCATCACCTGCGTCCCATTGATGAGCGACAGCCCTTCCTTCGGCGCGAGCTCGATGGGCCGAAGGTCCGCGTGCTTCAGGGCGTCGGCCGCGCTCTTGCGCTTGCCGTCGTGGAACGCTTCGCCCTCGCCGATGAGCACGAGCGCGAGGTGCGCGAGCGGCGCGAGGTCGCCCGATGCGCCGACGCTTCCGTGCATCGGGATCACCGGATGCACGCCGCGGTTGACCATATCGACGAGCAGGTCGAGCAGCTCGCGGCGCACGCCGGACCGTCCCGCCGCGAGCGTATTCGCGCGGAGGAGCATGACCGCGCGCACCGCGTCGATAGGGAGCGGATCGCCGACGCCGACGGCGTGGCTGCGCACGAGGTTCCGCTGCAGCGCGCGCACGTCCGCGGCGGGGATGCGCACCGTCGACAGATCGCCGAAGCCGGTGTTCACGCCGTACACGGGCTCGTCGCGCTTCAGGATCTCGCCGACGAGCTTCTCGGCGGCCTGCACGCGCTGCTCGGCGTGCCGCTCGAGCCCGATCGCGACGCTGCCGCGCGCGACGCCGACGACGTCCGCGATGGAGAGATCGTGCCCGGTGATGCGGATGGTGGTGATCGGCTACGCCTCGGAGCGAGGATCCGGCTCCGCCGGTCCGAGCGATGGGCCCCCGCGCAGCGGAGCAGCCGAAGGCGCGGAGCGAGCAGGGTTCGAAAGGTTCTCGCGGTACCAGGCGCTGAGCTCGACGTAGTGCTCCGCGGCGACGTGGGTCCAGCGGGCATCGTCGGGGCGGGCGTCGCGCACGATCCGCGCGGGGACGCCGAGGGCCACCTTGCCCGCGGGGACCTCCATGGCGCCGGGCACGACGGCGCCCGCGGCGATGACCGCGCCGTTCCCGACGCGCGCGCCGCCGACCAGCAGCGACCCCATGCCGATGAGGACGTTGTCGCCGATCACGCTGTCGTGGACGATGGCGCCGTGGCCGAGGGTGACGTCGGCGCCGATGATCGTCGGGCCGCCCTCCTCCGTGTGGATGACGCAGTTGTCCTGCACGCTCGTCCGCGGGCCGATCCGCACGTATGACATGTCGCCGCGCACGGTCGCGCCGAACCAGACCGATGCCCCTGACGCGATCTCGACGTCGCCGATGACGCTCGCGGTCGGCGCGACCCACGCGTCGGACGCGACCCGCGGTCGCTTCCCGCGGTACTCGTAGAGCGGCACGGCCGAATGGTATGAGGACCGCCGCCTATCCTTCGGCCCCATGGGAGGGCGGCCCATCCGCGTCCTGCTCGCCAAGGTCGGTCTCGACGGGCACGACCGTGGCGTGAAGGTGGTGGCGCGCTCGCTGCGCGACGCGGGGATGGAGGTCGTCTACACGGGCCTGCATCGCCGCCCGCATGAGGTGATCGAGGCCGCGCTCCAGGAGGACGTCGACGCCATCGGCGTCTCGATCCTCTCGGGCGCGCACCTCACGCTCGTGCCGAAGATCGCGGGCCTCATGCGCGAGCGCGGGCTCGACGACGTCGCGCTGCTCGTCGGCGGCGTCATCCCGGACGAGGACGAACCGGCACTGCGGGCGGCCGGCGTCGCCGACATCGTCGGCCAGGAGGCGACACCGGACGAGGTCGCGGCGGCCGTCCGGCGCGCCGTCGCCGGGCGGCAGGCGGCGCGCGCATAGCGATGGCGATCGTCACGCGCAGCCAGATGGAGCAGTGGACGTGGCCGCCGCGCTACGACGAGCGCTACCGGCCCGCGGACGGCGAGCCGTACTGGTTCCCGATCCGCGAGACGATGCCGCCCGACGAGCGCGAGGCCGCTATCGTCGAGCGGATCCGCGAGGTGATGCGGTGGTGCTGGGACCGAGCGCCCTTCTACCGGCGCAAGTGGGCCGAGGCCGGCATCCACCCCGATGCGATCCGGTCGCTCGACGACCTCGGGCGCGTCCCCGTCGTGACGAAGGAGGAGCTGCGCGCGGATCAGGCGGTGCACCCGCCGTTCGGCGACTACCGCTGCGTGGACGACGCCGAGGTGGCGCACGTGCACGGGACGTCCGGCACGACGGGTCGCCCGACCGCGTTCGGGATCTCGCGGGACGACTGGCGCATGATCGCGAACGAGCACGCCCGCGTGCAGTGGGCCATGGGCCTCCGCCCGGCCGACACGGTCTTCATCGGGTCGTTCTTCAGCCTCTACATGGGCTCGTGGGGGACGCTCATCGGCGCGGAGCGCCTCGGCGCGCGGGTGTTCCCGTTCGGCGCGGGCGCGCAGGGGCAGACGCGCCGCGCCGTGGTGTGGCTCGCCGAGATGCGGCCATCCGCGTTCTACGGCACGCCGTCGTACGCGCTGCATCTGGCCGAGGTCGCGCGCGAGATGGGCATCGACCCGCGCACGTTCGGGATCCGGATCCTGTTCTTCTCGGGCGAGCCCGGCGCGTCGATCCCGACGATCCGCCGGCGCATCGAGGAGCTCTACGGCGGGCTCGCGTTCGACTCGGGGAGCATGGCCGAGATCTCGCCCTGGATGAACCTCGGCGAGTCGAGCGCGCGCGCGGGGATGCTCGTGTGGCAGGACATCGTCTACACCGAGGTCTGCGACCCACGGACGCACCAACGGGTCCCGTACGGCGCGGAAGGGACGCCCGTGTACACGACGCTGCATCGCCGCTCGCAGCCGATGATCCGCCTGCTCTCGAACGACCTCACGCGCTGGGAGGCCGGGCCGTCGCCCTGCGGCCGTACGTATCCCATCCTCCCGCGCGGGATCTACGGGCGGATCGACGACATGTTCACGGTGCGCGGGGAGAACGTGTACCCGAGCGCCATCGACGAGATCGTGATGGCACTGCCGGGCTACGGCGGCGAGCACCGCATCGTCATCTCGCGCCAGGAGGCCATGGACGAGCTCGCGGTGCGCATCGAGTACGACCCGGCCACCGCCGCCGCGGGCGACACGGCCGTCGCGGCGCTGCAGCGGCGCGCGGAGACCGAGATCCGCACCGTCCTCGGGGTCGGGGCCCGCGTGGTCCCGGTGCCACCGGGGACGCTCGAGCGCACCGAGTTCAAGGCGCGGCGCGTCATCGACGACCGCGAGCTGTGGCGCGAAGCGCGGAGGAGCGTATGACAGCCTACCGGGGGGCTCCGCCCCCCGAGGACCCCCCGGCTGAGCCTGTCACGCCCCAGACCCCCGGCCGCACGCCGCTCGTGAGCGAGGAAGCCGCGCGGCGCGCGGCGTCCGATCGCGCGGACTGGGAGGCGAAGGAGATCGCCGACTTCACGGCCCGCCAGCCCGAGCGCGCGGGCGACTTCCGCAGCGCGTCGGGCATCCCGCTGCAGCGCGCGTACACGCCCGCCGACGTGGCGGGGACGACGTGGGAGGACGTCGGGCTGCCGGGGCGCGAGCCATTCACCCGCGGGCCCTACCCGACGATGTACCGCGGGCGCTTCTGGACGATGCGCCAGATCGCGGGCTTCGGGACCCCCGCGGACACGAACGAGCGCTTCCGCTACCTCCTGGCGCACGGCCAGACCGGGCTCTCCATCGACTTCGACATGCCCACGCTCATGGGCTACGACTCCGACGATGAGATGTCCGAGGGCGAGGTCGGCCGCGAGGGCGTCGCCATCGACGTGATCGATGACATGGAGACGCTCTTTCGCGGGATCGATCTCGAGACGACGAGCGTCTCCATGACCATCAATCCGACCGCGTGGATCCTGCTCGCGATGTACGTGGCCGTCGCCGAGGGGCGGGGCAACGACCTGCGCAGGCTGTCCGGGACGACGCAGAACGACATCCTCAAGGAGTACGTCGCGCAGAAGGAGTGGATCTATCCGCTCCGTCCCAGCATGCGGATCGTGCGCGACACGATCACGTGGTCCGCGCGCCATCTCCCGCGCTACAACCCCGTGAACGTCAGCGGCTACCACATCTCGGAGGCCGGGGCGAACGCGGTGCAGGAGGTGGCGTTCACCCTGGCGAACGCGCTGGCCTACGTCGACGAGGTCACGGGCGCGGGCGTGGACATCGACGACTTCGCGCCGCGCCTCTCCTTCTATTTCATCGCCCAGCGCGACCTCTTCGAGGAGGTCGCGAAGATGCGCGCGGCCCGCCGGGTCTGGGCGCGGCTGATGCGGCACGCGGGCGCCCGGCGGCCGGAGTCGATGCGGATCCGCTTCCACTGCCAGACCGCGGCCGCGTCGCTGACCAAGGCTCAGCCGTACAACAACGTCGTCCGGACGGCGCTGCAGGCCCTCGCGGCCGTCCTCGGCGGCGCGCAGTCGCTGCACACGAACGGCCTCGACGAGGCGTATGCGATACCGACGGAGTCCGCCATGAAGCTCGCGCTCCGGACGCAGCAGGTCATCGCGGAGGAGACCGGCGTCGCGAGCGTCGTGGATCCGCTCGGCGGCTCGTGGTACGTCGAGTCGCTCACCGACGAGATCGAGCGGCGCGTCCTCGCCTACCTGGACCGCATCGGCGAGCGTGGCGGCATGCTGCGCGCGATCGAAGAAGGCTTCCCGCAGCGCGAGATCGCCGACACGGCGTACGAGACGGCGCGGCGCAAGGCCAGCGGGGAGCACGTCGTCGTCGGCGTGAATCGCTACATCGACGAGGTGCCGGGACCGCCCATCGAGACGCACAAGGTGCCCCTCGAGGTCGAGCGCGGGAAGATCGCCGCGCTCCGCCGGATCCGGGCCGAGCGCGATGCCGCCGAGGTCGAACGCCGCCTCAGCGAGCTCGTCGCCGTGGCCCGCGACGAGACGGCCGATCTCATGCCCGCCACGATCGCCGCCGTCAAGGCGCGCGCGACGATGGGCGAGATCGTCAGCGCGCTCCGGATCCCGTTCGGGACCTACCGCGAGGTGCCTGTCTTCTAGTCCCCGTCAGAATGTGGCGGATGACCGACGGAAAGCGCACCAAGGACCTTCGCGTCGAGACGATCAAGCCGCTCGTCCCGCCGGGCATCCTGCTCGAGGAGCTCCCGCTGCCCGAGCGCGGCGCGCAGGCCATCAGCGACTGGCGCGCCGAGGTCACGCGGCTCCTCGACGGCCGGGACGACCGCCTCCTCGTCGTCGTCGGGCCGTGCTCGATCCACGAGCCCAGCGCCGCGATCGAGTACGCGATGCGGCTGCGCATCCTCACGGACCAGCTGCAGGACGACCTCCGGATCGTCATGCGCGTCTACTTCGAGAAGCCGCGCACGACGGTCGGTTGGAAGGGCCTCATCAACGACCCGCGCCTCGACGGCAGCTATCGCATCAACGAAGGGCTGCACATCGCGCGCAAGCTGCTTCTCGATCTCGTCTCGCTCGGGCTGCCCGCCGCGTGCGAGTTCCTCGATCCGATCTCGCCGCAGTTCACGTCGGACCTCGTCACGTGGGGCGCCATCGGCGCCCGCACCACCGAGAGCCAGGTCCACCGGGAGCTCGCCTCGGGTCTCTCGATGCCGGTGGGCTTCAAGAACGGGACGGGTGGCGGGCTGCAGATGGCCGTCGACGCGGTGCGCGCGGCCGCGCACCCGCACGCGTTCCTCGGCGTCACCGACCAGGGTCTCGCCGGCATCGTCATGACGAAGGGGAACCCGAGCTGCCACGTCATCCTGCGCGGCGGACGGCAGGGGCCGAACTACGACCAGGCCCACGTCGAGCGCGTGCTCGGCATGCTCCACGATGCCGGGCTGCCCGAGCGCGTCATGATCGACGCGAGCCACGACAACAGCGGCAAGGACCATCGACGGCAGGCCGAGGTCGTGCGCGACGTCGCGCGGCAGGTGGCGCACGGGCAGCGCGGGATCGCCGGACTGATGATCGAGAGCTTCCTCTTCGAAGGGCGTCAGGACCTTCCGGCGCCGTCCGGCGGCGCCGTGGATGTCGGGCGCCTCACGTACGGTCAGAGCATCACGGACGCGTGCATCGGCTGGGAAACGACGGCGACGCTGCTGCGCGAGCTCGCCGACGCCGCGCGCGCCCGGCGCGACGCGGTCAGGCAGCCTGCTGCGTCAGCCGGTACCCGAACCCCCGCGACGTCTCGATAGCGACGTCCGAGACGCCCGCCTCCTGCAGCTTCTTCCGCAGGCGTCCGACGTGGACGTCGACGAGGCGGGTGTCGCTGCCGGGCTCGTAGCCCCACACGGTGGTGAGGAGGTCGTCGCGCGTGAACACGCGGCCCGGCTCGTTCGCGAGCGTGCGCAGGAGCTTGAACTCGGTCGGGGTGAGCGGGATGGGCGCTTCGCCCGCGATCGCCTGCACGCTGGCGAGGTCGATCACGAAGCGGCCGAAGCGCACCTGCGTCGTCGGGCCGTTGCGCGCGAGGTGCCCGCGACGCAGGAGCGCACCGACGCGCGCGAGCAGCTCGTCGTTGTCGAACGGCTTCCCGACGTAATCGTCAGCGCCGATCCGCAGGCCGACGACGCGGTCGGGCGCGTCGCGCTTCGCGGAGAGGAACAGGACGGGCACGTCGCTCTCGCGGCGCAGCTGAAGGCAGAGGCTGATGCCGTCAACGCTCGGCATGAGGACGTCGAGGATGACCAGGTCGGGACGGAACGCCTGGAACACGTCGACCGCCTTGCGGGAGTCGTTGACGCTGCGCACCGTGTAGCCGCCGTCGGTGAGCACCTCGCTGACGAGGGCGGTGATCGCCTCCTCGTCGTCGACCACGAGGACCTTCCCGATGGTCTCGGTCCGTTCCGCCTCAGCCGTCGGACGGGTCTCGATCATGCAACGGTCCGGTGAAGCACGCCCCGTGCCAGATACGTCTGACCCTCGGTCGGGCGAAGCCCTCCCTCGGGCCCGGGTGCTCGGCCTCGTCTTCGCTCGGCCTGCGCGCCCGGGGACGTCACCTGCGCTCTTCTCGGCTCGCGTCCTTCACGCAGTAGGCGGTGTCGGGAAGCGCCTCCAGGCGCTCGTCGGGGATCCGGGTGCCGCAGACCACGCATCGCCCGTACGTGCCCTTGTCCATCCGCCCGATCGCCTGGTCGATGCGGCCGAGCCGCGCCTCGAGCATGCGGCGCTGTGTCATGTCGAGCTCGCGCGACTCCGTCTCGGTCGCCGCGTCAGCGGGATGCTGATCGGCCATCGACAGCTCGCCGCCGCTGTCGACCTGCGCGACCTGCAGGCGGTCGCGGATGATCCCGAGCGTGCGCTCCGTCTCTGAGCGGTCCGCCTCGAGCCGGTCCCGGAGAGCGGTCTCATCCATGGCGTCCCACAATGATGCGATCGCCGTGCCATCGGCCGGAGAACGGCCATACGAGGACCGCGCCTGGCTCGCGCAGCACCTGCGCGACGAGCGGCACGAGGCCGACCTCCTCGGGGAGATCCGCGAGGCGCTCTTCGGCATGCAGGACGGGCTCGTCTCGACGCTCGCGATCGTCAGCACCGTCGGCGGCGCGACGAACGACCGGTTCCCCATCCTCGTGGCCGGCATCGCCTCGGCGCTGGCGGGCGTCTTCTCGATGGCCGCCGGCGAGTACCTCTCGTCGAAGAGCCAGCGCGAGATCTTCCTGGCGCAGATAGAGAAGGAGCGCGAGGAGGTCCACGGCCGGCCGGGCGAGTCCGAGGCCGAGGTCGCCTACATGCTCGAGCAGGAGGGCCTCGACGAAGCCGCCGCGAAGCGCGTCGCCGCTGAGCTCGCCCGCGAGCCGAACGTGCTCCTCAAGACCATGGTCGAGAAGGAGCTCGGGATCTCGGTCGAGGAGGGGCGCAACGCCTTCCAGGGCGCGCTCGTCATGGGAGCGTCGTTCGGGCTCGCGGCGCTCGTCCCGGTGATCCCCTACCTGCTCCTCCCGGTCGGCACCGCCGTGTGGGCGTCGGTCGTGCTCACCGCCGCGGTGCTGTTCACGATCGGCGTCGTGAAGTCGCGCTGGACGATGGCGAGCCCGGTCCGATCCGGGCTCGAGGTCGTCGCGCTCGCGGCGTTCGCCGGGATCGCCGGGTACTTCTTCGGGTCGATCCTGCCGTCGCTCCTCGGCGTGAGCACGCCAGCGGTCTGAGGCCCGGCGTATGCACGTCCTCGCGAGAGGAGGTGCGCACGATGGCCAAGGAGAAGGATCCACGCACGCGACCCGCCGATGTCGCCGAGGACGAGCCGCTCGCCGACGACGATCTCGCGACCGCCGAGGCGAAGAGCCGCTCCGTCGACGAGCGGATCCCGGAGGAGTTCGGCGTCGACCGCGCGAAGAAGGTCGACATGCCCGCGCCCGGCGCATACGTCCCGCAAGGCGGCGTCGCCATGCCGGGCGGCCAGGAGGACACCGGCCCGGGCGAGGCCGTCCTCGAGAAGGAGCGCGAGCACCTGAGGATCCCGAAGCAGCGCGGCTGAGACCCATCTCGCGCTGAGGTCGCGCGACTAGCATCCCGGCGTGCTCCTCGAGCAATCCTTCACGGCGGGGCTCGGGCACGCCTCGTATCTCGTCGCGGATCCCGACGCGGGCGTCGCGTTCCTCGTGGACCCGGAGCGCGACCCCGAGCCGTACCTCGCGGCCGCGGCGCGCCTCGGCGTCCTCATCACGCACTCCTTCGAGACGCATGTGCACAACGACTACCTCTCGGGCTCGGCCGGGCTCGCGCGCCTGCGCCCGATCACGGTGGTCACGGGCGCCGCGTTCGAGGTGGACCACGCGCATGTCGGCCTCCAGGACGGGGACGAGATCGCGGTCGGCGGCGTCGTCGTGCGATGCCTTGCGACGCCGGGTCACACGCCCGAGCACGTCTCGTATCTCGTCGCCGACCTGGCGCGATCGAGCGAGCCGCAGTACCTGTTCAGCGGCGGCGCGCTCCTCGTCGGGCACATCGCGCGCGTCGACCTCTTCGGTCCGCAGGTCGAGGAGCGGCTCGCGCGCGACGCGTACGCCACGCTGCGCGAGCGGATCCTCCCGCTCGAAGACCACCTCGCCGTGTTCCCGACCCACGGCGGCGGCAGCGCATGCAGCACCGGGACGGCGAGCTCGCGCTGGACGACCCTCGGCTTCGAGCGCCGATACAACGCCGTCGTCGCCGCCGCGGAGCGCGGCTTCGAGACGTTCCACCGCGAGGTGACCCATGCGCTCCCGGCGGCCCCGGCGTACTACCCGCACGTCCGCGCACTGAACGCGCGCGGCGCCGCGCTCCCGCCGCGCGGACCGCTGCCGTTCGTCACGGACGCGTCGCTTGCGCGCCTCGATGCGGTGCTCGTGGATCCGCGCCCGCCGCACGTCTTCGGCGCGGGGCATCGCCCGCGCGCGCTGAACGACGTGGGCAACGACGCCTTCGCCGTGCGGCTCGGCTCGACCGTCCCGTTCGGCGCGACGGTCGTGCTCCTCACGGACGACGCGGCCCACGCGGAGAAGCTTCGTGACCAGCTCGCGGTCATCGGCTACGACGAGGTTCGCGGCTACGCCTCACCGCTACCGGATGGCGAGACCGCGCGGATCGAGCAGATCGATCCACGTGACGCCGCGGCGCGCGAGGACGCCGTCCTCCTCGACGTGCGCGAGGCCGCCGAATGGGAGCAGGGTCATGCACCCGGCGCGCTGCACATCCCCTACGGCCGGCTGCGCGAGCGCATGGGCGAGATCCCCAAGGGTCGCCCGGTCATCGCGTACTGCGCCACCGGGATCCGCTCGAGCCTCGCGACGACGCTGCTCCAGGCGGCCGGGTACGACGCGGCGAACGTGCGCGGCGGGTTCACCGCGTGGCGGAACGCGGGTCTGCCTGTGGAGAGGCCGACGGAGCAGCCTCGCGGCACGTGACCTGCCGCTGCGGTCGTCGTGCTCCCGCTCGGCGCGATCTTCGCCTACTTCGGCCAGCAGCTCGGACGCATCCTCGGCGTCGCGTTCGGCTGGGCGACGATGACGCTCTTCGGGCGCGTCCCGCCGGGGCATCAGCTCGCGCTGTCGATCATGGCGCTGGCGTCGCTCGCGTGGCCCGTCGCGGTCCTGGGCGTGCTCTTCCCGCCGGTCGCGACCTTCCTCTTCGCGCTCGTGACGCTGCCGAGCTGGACGACGCCGTGGCTGCGACCGGTGATGCTCGCGTTCGCGCTCCTTCTTCCGGCGATCGTCGGCGCGGCGTCGAAGCGGCTCGGCGAGGACCGCGCGCCGCTCTGGAAGAGCGTCCTGCGCGGGTATCCGACCGCGGTCGGCCTGTTCGTCGTGCTCATGTGGATGATGGTCCTCGCGCCGCTGATGAAGGTGCGCGCCATCCTGCGGCGCTGGGTCAGCGCGCACGTGACGATCGTCGTGAAGCAGGGGGAGTACGAGCGCGTCGTGCGCGATCTCGTCGCCTCGCTGTCGCGCGCGAGCGTGCCCGTGCGCGTCGTGCCGGCGGGCTGGGCGTTCGAGTTCCCGGGGCGCGTCCTCGCGATGCTCGGCGGGCCGCGCGTGCGCCGCCTCGTGCCGCCGCGCCTGCTGAAGCTCACGCGGCCCGATCTCGACGTGGTCGTCCACCCGATGGACCTCGCGCTTCACGGCAAGAAGGAGGCGGTGTCCCGCGCGCAAGCCGCGATCAGCCGCGAGCTGACGTTCACCGAGGCGTACCAGACGTGGTCCGACGAGGCGCAGGAGGTCGAAGACCAGCTCCTGCGCGCCGCGCGCGGTGATGCGGACCTCGAGCCCATCGGCCGCCGCATCGAAGGCATGGCCATCGAGTACGAGCAGTGGGAGATCCTCTACCGGCTGTTCATGCAGGTGCGACTGCACCGGAGCCCCGTCGAATCCGACGCGCTCATCCCCGAGCTCGACTCGACGCCGCCGATCGGGCAGCGCCTGCTCGGGCTCCGTCACGCGTTCCGGCGGCTGTGGCCGCCGCGGCGCGAGCACCGCGCGGGACCTGAACGCCGCCGCGCCGCCTAGCTGCTCCGCTCGCGCGGACGCTCCGCGATGAAGAGGGCCGCGCGTTCGTCCGTGTCCGGCAGCTCGACGGACACCGCGAAGAAGTAGGGACGCAGCCGCTCGAGGCCGTTCCAGCGGTCGAGCCGGTCGCCCTCCCCGAGCCGCGCCCGCGTGAACACGAGGAGCGTCCCGCGCGCTCGGAGCACGCGCGCGGCCTCCGACAGCGCGCGGGCGACGTCGCCGGTGTCATTCAGCATCCGGTGCGCGTAGACGGTGTCGAACGAGCGATCCGCGAAGGGGAGCGCGCGGGCGTCACCGCCGACGAGCAGGGTGGATCGCTCGCGCGCGGCGCGCAGCCGTTCGAGGTCGATGTCGAGACCGATCCCACCGCGTGGCAGGAAGCGGCCGTCGCCGCAGCCCATGTCGAGCACGCGCCCGGTCGTGAGCGCGCGCAGGCGTCCCTCGACCCACGCGAAGGCATCCCGCGCTTGGTCGTCCATCGGTCC
>DASWDY010000053.1:0-12211 GCA_036395035.1 Candidatus Limnocylindria bacterium | reverse complement strand
CATCCGATCGCTCGAGCGCCACGCCGCACGTGCCGACGACGGCGCGCGCGCGTCGCTCCGCGCGGTCGCGCGCCAGATCCTGGGGATCGTCTAGTACAGGAGGCGGGTCCGGATGGTCCCGTCGATCGCGTCGAGCTCCTTGCGGATCGCGATGCTGACGGGACGCTCGGACTCGATGTCGATGACGGCGTAGCCGATCCGCGGGTTCGTCTCGAGGTACTGGCTCGCGATGTTGATCTTCGCCTGCGAGAACACGGCGTTCACCTGGGCGAGCATCCCCGGCTGGTTCCGATGGATGTGGAGGATGCGGTGCTTGCCGGCGTGCTCGGGGAGCGTGACCTCCGGGAAGTTCACCGACGTGACGGTCGAGCCGTTGTCGCTGTACTTCACGAGCTTCGCGGCGACCTCGACGCCGATGTTCTCCTGCGCCTCGACGGTGCTCCCGCCGATATGGGGCGTGAGCACGACGTTGTCGAAGCGACGCAGCGGCGAGACGAACTCGTCGTCGTTCGATCCCGGCTCCACCGGGAACACGTCGATCGCGGCACCGCCGAGCCGGCCGCTCTCGAGCGCGCCCGCGACCGCGTCGATGTCCACGACCGTCCCGCGCGAGGCATTGATGAGCTTCGCGCCCTTCCGCATGCGCGCGAGCTGCGCCTCACCGATCAGATGGAACGTCCGCGGTGTCTCGGGGACGTGCAGGGTGACGACGTCGGCGCGCCCGAGGAGGTCGTCGAGCGAGCCGACCGGCGACGCGTTCCCGAGCGCGAGCTTCGACTGGATGTCGTAGTAGATGACGCGCATCCCGAGGGCTTCGGCGAGCAGGCCGACCTGGGTGCCGATGTGGCCGTAGCCGACGATCCCCAGGCACTTCCCGCGGACCTCCGTCGCGCCGCTCACGGCCTTCAGCCACTTCCCGCGGTGCGCCGCCGCGTTCCGTTCGGGTAGACCGCGCGAGAGGGCGATGACCTCCGCCAGCACGAGCTCGGCGACGCTGCGCGTGTTGGAGAACGGCGCGTTGAAGACGGGGATGCCGCGCCGCTCGGCGGCCGCGAGGTCCACCTGATCCGTGCCGATGCCGAAGCACCCGATCGCGATGAGCTTGTCGGCGCGCTCGAGGATCCGCTCGGTCACCTCGGTCCGCGAACGGATCCCGAGGATGTGCACGCCGCGGATGCGCTCGCTGAGATCCTGCTGAGAGAGGGCGCGGTCGTGCTGATCGAGGTTCGTGTAGCCCTCGGACGTGAATGCCTCGACGGCGCTGCGGTGGATGGCCTCGAGCAGAAGGACGCGGATCTTCCCCTTGTCGAGCGACATGTGCTGCGCCACGCGGCGAAGGGTACGCGATCGACCGTTGACCCGACGTTCCGCACATATGCGTCGTGCCCGTGGTCCCAAATGGCCCGAGACCTACGGCACCCGAAATAGGGTCGCGCCAGTGGCGCGCGCTGATCCATTCGGGCCTGCCGTGAGCACGTTCAACACGGGCAATGTGGTGCGCACCGGCCGCAGGTCGGCAGAACCCCGACGGGAACGTCGGTGCTGAGAGGTACGACATGAAGCGCAAGACCCTGGATCGCATCTTCGCCGGAGGCGGCCTTCTCGTCGCCGCCCTTCTCGCGACGCTCGGATTCGCGCTCGGAACGCAGTACGCGTTCGCGACCGAATACGTGAAGACGGAGCTCGGAGCTCAGAAGATCACGTTCGCGGCCGCCGACAAGCTCACCGCCGAAGAGAAGGATTGGAAGGCGGGTTCGACGTGCCTCACCACCTATGCCGGCCAGCCCCTTGAGACGGGTCCACAGGCCGAGTGCTACGCCAAGTACTACATCCGCAGGCACATGGACGCGTCGGCGACGAACGCCGGCTTCCCGGGCGCCACGTACGCGACGCTCGGCGGGATTCGTACCGAGCTGAGCGCGCAGGTCGCCGCCGCGAAGACGAAGGGCGACACGACCGCCGCCGCCGACGCGCAGAAGAAGCTCGACGCTGCGACGTCACTCCGCACCACGATGCAGACCGGTGAGACGCTGAGCGGATTGCTGCTGACCGTGTACGGCTTCAGCGTCCTCGGCGGCATGGCTGGCCTCGCATCGAACCTTTTGTGGGCGCTCGCGATCGTCATGGCGGCGCTCTCGATCGCTGGCTTCATGCACGCGTTCGTCACGCCGGAGGACGAGGTCGTCCTCGTGCCGGTCCCCGATCGCCAGACGGCCCCGAGCCGCGCCTAACGCGACCTCACTGACCCTCCTCCGCAACAAGCGAGCCCTCCGAGCGATCAGCTCGGAGGGCTCGCGCCGTAGACTGAAGGTCTCCGGCCCGGTCGCCTAGTGGACTAGGGCGTCTCCCTTTCAAGGAGAAGGTCACGGGTTCGAATCCCGTCCGGGCTACAGACCCGCGTCGTTGTCACTTCTCCTCGGTCCGTTCCGCCGGGGGCCTGTCGTCTGCGCCCATCTTCGATGGCATCTCCGCACGATGTTCGTACGCGAATTCACGGCTCCTTCACGACATCGCGGTATCTTGCGGCCATCGTGAGCTCGAAGGCCGAGCGCGCGCCGCGGCTGCCGCCGCGCTGGTTCATCCATGTGGCGTGGCGGGTGCACCGCGCCATCTACCGGTTCAGCCGCGGCCGCCGCGGGCTCTGGGCGCCGACATCGCGACGCTGGGGGGCGCTCCGGCTCACGTGCACCGGGCGGCGGAGCGGCAAGGCGCGCAGCGTGGTCCTCGCGTACTTCGAGGACGACGCGGATCTCGTGACGATCGCGATGAACGGCTGGGGCCGACCGGAGCCGGCGTGGTGGCTCAACCTGCAGTCATATCCCAACGCCGCCGTCGATCTCGTCGCTGGTCCGCGCGCTGTGCGCGCTCGCGCCGCGAAAGGTGAAGAGCGGAGGCGGCTCTGGGCGAGGTGGCGGCAGCTCCTGTACCAGCTCGATGAACATGCGACGCTGCGACCGACCGAGACAGCGGTCGTGATCCTGGAGCCGCGCTAGACCGAGCATCGCTCGCTGGCCGGGGCTGCGTACGTCCTTCGTTCGCGAGGTGCGCTCCCGTCGGTTGCGCGTGCCTCGCATCGTCCAAACTGCAGAGAGCTCGGCCGCGGAGGTCAGGCATGCGAAAGGTCGCACTCAACACGTTCGTGACGCTCGACGGCGTGATGCAGGCGCCGGGTGGGCGCGATGAGGACCGCGAGGGCGGCTTCGCGCACGGTGGATGGTCGGTCAGCTACTGGGACGAGCCGATGGGGGAGACGATCGTGGAATGGACCCAGCGCGCGGGCGCGCTCCTCCTCGGACGGAAGACCTACGAGATCTTCGTCGCGCACTGGCCGAAGGTCACCGACGAGGATCCGGTCGCGGCGAAGCTCAACAGCGTGCGGAAGTACGTCGCCTCCCGGACGCTGAGGGACGTGACCTGGAACAACGCAACGCTCATCAAGGGTGACCTGGCCGAGGCGGTGCGCCGGCTGAAACAGGAGCCGGGCGACGAGATCCAGGTGCACGGGAGCGGCGAGCTCATCCAGACGCTATTGCGGGACGGGCTCGTGGACGAGATACGGCTCTGGGTGTTCCCGGTCGTGCTCGGTTCGGGGAAGCGACTTTTCGCCGACGGCGCGATCCCGAGCGCACTGAAGCTCGTCTCATCGAGGTCGTCGAGCACCGGCGTGACGATCAACACCTATGAGGCCGCCGGCGCCATCCCGTACGGAACGTTCGAGGTGGACGCCGAGGGTCGCACCGAGGCGCTCTGGCGCGACGGTCCTGCGGCGACGCGCTGACCGGTCGGCGCGCGACGGCACGACCGCCGTCGCAGGTACGTGGATCGCGGCTGCCTACTGCGCCGCGAGCGTGATGTCGATCGGGCCGTTCAGATCGCGCACGAGCATGAAGTACCACTCCGGTACGTTCGGAGCGATCGGGCCGATCGGCAGCGTGCTCGACTGCGTCACCGCGACCACCTTCATACCGGCAGGCGGCGTGACGAAGAGGCTGAGCTGCGACGAGGACGAATCCGCGAGCGCCTCGAGCGTCCACGCCGACACCTCCGCGCTGTACGCGCCGGCCGCGTCGGTGGTCACGACGACGTCCGGACCCGGCGCCCGCGGGCATGCGGTCGAGCAGCCGCCGCTGATCGCGAACGTGACGAGCTCGATCACTTCGCTGCCAGTAGACCGGGGAGGAAGCGCCACGCCGCGGGGAGCGCGATCGTGGCCAGCGCCACCTTGTACGCGTCGCCGATCAGGAACGGCAGCAGCCCAGCCTCGATGACGCCGTTCGGCAGCGAGAAGCGTGAGAGCCCGGCGAGCCCGAAGACGTAGATGACGACCTCGCCCGCGAGCATCGCGAGCACGCAGGTCCAGATGCGGCGATCCCAGCCGCGCTCCGCGAGGAAGCCGACGACGAACGCCGCCAGGACGAACCCAGCGAGGTAGCCGCCGGTCGGACCCGCGATCCGCGTCGCGCCCGAGGTCCCTCCTGCGAAGACCGGCAGCCCGATGAGCCCTTCGACCACGTACAGCGCGACGCTCACGGGGCCGAAGCGTGGCCCGAGCGCGGCGCCGACCAGGAGCACCGCGAAGGTCTGCCCGGTGACCGGCACCGGACTGCCCGGGAGCGGGATGGCGAGCTGCGCAGCCAGCGCGATGAGCGCGGAGCCGAGCACGACCAGGACGGCACGGACCCACAGGCCCGAGGGCGCCAGCACGAGAGCGAGCGGACGCGCCTGAGCGGACAGCATCAGCCCGGCTTCGGCTCGGCGCGACCATCGTGGAGGGGGCTCACCGCTGTAGGCCGTCCCAGGACCAATGCGGAATGCGCAGGCCATCGGGCACGTCGTCCGCGGACCGGTGATAGCGGGACATGGTCGTTGTGGTCGCCCACGCGAAGTAGTCGTGCAGCACCGCCCTGACCGGGTCGTTCTCGGACAGTCCGACGTCCGTCATCGCCTGATCGAAGCAGGCGATGGCCCGCTGGTCCATCTCCTCGTGCGGTCCGTTGCCGCTGTGGATCCGCACCACCGAGGTCTCGTCTCCGTAGGCATCGGAGTAGGTCGTCGGGCCACCGAGCGCCTCGGCCCAGTAGGCGGCGAGGCGCTCGCCGTGCTCAGGGTGGAAACCGTGGCTGAACGCGTGGCTGACCACGTCGTCTGCCATCACCCGCGCGTGCCACGCTCTGGCCAGGCGGAGAAGGCCCTCGTCGCCACCCGCCGCCTCGTACACGGTGCGCATCTCTTCGAGTCTCAGCGGAGGGCGATGTACAGGTCGATCGCGGGAGCGCCTTCCTGATGGCCCACGACGAAGAGCGCGGCACCTTCGGCGGGCCCGACGGTCAACGTCGTCGTGTTGTTGATCAAGTTCTGGTTCCGACCCAGGCGGTCACGCGTATACGCGGGCATCGCTTCGAGCACGCGGTCCTTTGCGCCGATCGCGCCCGCGGCCGTGATGTTGCTTTCCATGAAGGGAACACCGACGGAGACGCCGAGGCCGAACGCAGCGGGAAAGATGCTCAGGATCCCGCCCAGAATGATCACGGCCAGGAAGCCGCCACATCCAGAGCCGCATCCGATGCAGCCTGGACCGCGCCATCTCTTCCGTTCGGCGGTCACGGATCCGGTGAGCCTTGTGGACGGATGGGCAGAAGGGTAGGACGATCGCGGCACGACCACTCGGCTCGACCTGGACCCCGAGCTCCACGAGGACCGGCCGTACCTCTCGCACCGAATTCATCGTCTGAACGAAGCTTGGCGCGCGCGACCCGGCGCGCGCCGATCTAGTGGTCTGGTGTCAGCGTCCCACGGGTCGCTGGCGCGTCGTCCGCGGGTCCCATTCGACGCAGCCCATCGCGCACACCCTCCGCGTCCGTCTCGAACACCCGGCCGCCTTCATTGCCGAATCGCGTCACAAGGCGTTGCCGCATGCCCTCGATCGGGGTGGGGAGGACGAGCACGATCGGCGGCGGCACGAGGGCCGGTGACGCCGAAGTGCGGTCAACCCGCAGGATCCGCCAGTGGAACGACCCGACTGCGAGGCCGACAAGCGCGTCGGTCAGCAGGTGCCACAGATCGTGGATGGCGGCGGTGGTGAATTCGACCGCGAGGATCGCGTTCACGACCCTGAAGACCGCGCCCGAGCCGAACACCAGGCCTTGACGTTGGAGCGGCTTCAACCCGTACGTTCCGAGGACACGAAGCAACGAGCGGCGATCGATCGCTCGCCGACGGAGGAGCATCGCAATGATCGAGGCGAAGGCGCAACTCATCATCGAGCGGCCGGCCGATGAGATCTGGGCATACGCGGCCCAGATCCACCGCCATCCGGAGTGGATGACCGTCATGAGCGCGGAGATCCTAGAGGGAACGGGGTCGCGCGTTGGTGACCGCGGCCGCGAGCGGATGCGCCTCGGTCCGTGGACGACGAACGCCGAATTCACGGTGGTCGCGGCCGATCCGGGCCGCCGCATCTCCTGGCGCCCCGGACACGGATCGCCCTTCACCGGTGACCTGACGCTCGATCTCGAGCCCCTAGGGCCGTCCAGGACACGCGCGACCTACGGCGGTTCCTTCAGGATGCGCGGCCTGCTGCGGCTGCTGGAGCCGCTGCTGGCTAGCGAGGCGCGCTCCGGCCAGGCTGCCGAGCTTGGGAAGCTCAAGCAGGCGGTCGAGTCGAGCCCGGACGCGAGAGGTCTGCTGGAGCGCGGTTGACGTCGAGGCCGCTGGGACGTTCTCTGTTCGTGTGCGGATCGGCGAGTTGGCTCAGCGGCTCGGCGTGACGACCGATGCCGTCCGGTTCTACGAGCGCGCTGGCCATCTCCCGCGAGCCGCGCGGCAGGAGAATCGGTATCGCGAGTACAGCGAGGCAGACGCCGACCACCTCCGGTTGCTGATAGACCTGCGTCGCCTCGATCTCCAGCTCGATGATGCCGCGCGGATCGCCTCGTGGTGCCACTCGGGGCACTGCGTCGACACGCGCGCCGCCCTGCCGGCACTCCTCGCCGCCCGGCGGGCCCAGGTCGCACGCCGGATCGCGGGACTGCAGCTGCTCGACCAACGCCTGGCCGAGCTCGAGCGCCACCTCTCCGCGAAGGACGGCCTGCCGCTCCCGATGCTCGTGGACAAGACCCCATGCTGTGATGCGGCGGGAGCGGTGGTCGGCACCGTCGAAGGGCTCTGCTCATGCTGCGCGTCGTCGGCGGCCCCCTCGATCGACAGCAGGTAGGGGCTACCGGCCGCGCGGCGCGCCGGATCCCTATGATCGGTCCGTGACGACCGCAGGCGGACGCTGGACAGACACCACGAAGCGCGTCGTGCTCCTCATCCTGTTCGCGGCCGCGCTCTTCATCGTGACCCGCGCCTCGCAGGTCGTGTTCCCGTTCGTGTGGGCGTTCGTCCTCGGGTACGTGCTGCTGCCGGCGGTCGCCTTCCTCGAGCGACGCACCCGGCGGCGCGGCCTCGCGGCCTTCATCGTCTTCCTCGCTCTCGTCCTCTCGATCGTCGGCGTGATCCGTCTCGTCGCGCCGCTCGCGGTCGGTGAGCTGCGCGACGTGCAGCACGCGCTCCCGACGTTGCTCGAGAACGCGCAGATCACCGCCGCCGCGATCCTGCGCGATCTCGGCATGGGTGACCTCGACGTCCTCGTGTTCATCCCCGGCGCCCAGGACATCTCCGGGAACGTCGCTCGGATGGTCGTGCCTGTCGCGACCGCGATCGGGCGATTCACGCTCGAGCTCCTCGTCTTCCTCATCGCCACGTTCTTCGTGCTCCGCGACGCGCCGAAGCTGTTCGCGCTCATCCGCGGCACGCTCCCACGTGAGCACAAGGCCGAGATCCTCCGCATCGGGGAGCAGGTCAGCGACCTCATCGCGCGGTACATCCGTGGGCAGCTGCTGCTCGTCGGGATCATGTCGACGGTGACCGCGATCGGGCTGTCGATGCTCCAGGTCCCATACAGCATCGTGCTCGGGATCGTCACAGGGGTCCTCGAGCTGATCCCCATCGCCGGCCCGATCACGGCCGGTGCGATCGCGAGCGTGGTCGCGCTCGGCCACCCGAACCCGTTCGGGTGGTCGCAGCTCGCGTACGTCGGCGTCGTCGCGGTCATGTACACGGTGCTCCGGCACGCCGAGGACTACTTCGTGATCCCGCTCGTCATCGGCCGGATCGTCCGCCTGCATCCGGTCGTCGTGATCTTCTCCCTCCTCGCGGGTGGGGCCCTGTTCGGTCTGCTCGGGGTGATCCTCGCGGTGCCGACCGCGGCCACGCTGCGGCTGGTGCTCGTATATGTCGCGGCCAAGCTGCGCGACGAGGATCCTTTCGCGGAGCTCGGGCGCGAGATCGAGGCCGTCGAGGGCGGCCAGGCCGGGGTGTAACGAGCCCCCTAGAAGGAAGGACGGAGACGCAGCGATGAGGTGGATCACTCGCGAGCATCCGCGCGTCGACCGCGTCGCCTGTCCATGGTTGATCGAGAAGTTCGTCGACGAGCAGGCCGAGTTCCTCTACGTACCGTCGGACCGGGTCGCGGCCGAAGCGCAGGAGCGCGGCGCGACCCCGTACGACGTCAAGGATGCCGAGCTCGGACATCACGGACCGGAGTGCAGCTTCGACGCGTTCGTGCACAAGTACGGCCTCGACAGGGATCCGGAGATGGCCTACATGGCGAGGGTCATCCGGGGGGCCGACACCGCCGACAAGACCGTGACCGTCGAGTCACAGGGCGTCGAGGCGATCCTCGACGGGCTGCGGCACCTCCACTACCCCGACGACCAGAAGCAGCGCGAAGCGTCCCGGCCGGTCCTCGACGCGCTCTACGCCTACTGCCTGAAGAAGGTGGGGGCCGCATGACGGAGCAGATCAGCCCGATCGAGCGGTTCATGCAGGGCTACAAGGCCGCCTGGGAGAACAGGGACGAGTCCATGTTCTGCGCACTGTTCGCAGAGGACGGCGAGTACCACAACACGCCATTCGCGGTCCAGCGCGGCCGTGCCCAGCTCGCGGAGTACTGGCGCCGCGTGAAGCTCCAGGACGACGTGCAGGTCACGTACACCGTGCTGTCCTCCACCGCGACGGGCGGCATCGCGCATTGGCGCACGACGTATCAAGTGGCGTCGGAGGAGCTGTTCGCGACCTGGGCAAAGTCCACCGGAACGAACCTGGTCGCGCGAAAGCCTGGCGATCCCCTTCCACGCATGGTCCTCGACGGAGTGCTGCAGGCTCGGTTCGAGGAGGGACGATGCAAGGAGTGCCGTATCTGGTGGCACAGCATGCCGGTGATGCCGTGACCGCCTTCGCCGCCGCGGATGCCTACGACCGCTGCATGGAGCGCGGCGCCGGTCGGGTGACCCACCAGGCGAGGTACCGCTCGAACAAGGCCATCGCCGAGCGGCTCTTCATCACCGAGCACACCGTGGAGAAGCACGTCCAGGGGATCTTCGCCAAGCTGGATCTCTCCGTCACCGCCGACGATCACCGGCGCGTACTGGCCGTCCTCACCTTCCTCAACTCCGGCTAGTGCCCGCGCGGATCTCCTGCCCGCCGTCTACGGGGATCGACCCTCGAGGCCGACGATCCGGACCGTATCCATTCGGCAGAGGATGTCGTCCACAAGGGAGATCGAAGCGGGTGATCGATCCACAGTGGCCCGCGGTCTGCGGGGACCGCGCGCATGCCGAAGGTGACCAAGAGGACCGCGACCGCGAAGCGGGGCACGAAGCGCCGCTGGGTGGCGGGCGTGCAGACCGAGTCGACGTTCCCACCGAAGGGTCTGTTCACGAAGGACGCGTCGACGATCGCCCGCAGCCTCGCATCCAAGAAGGTCTCGCCGAAGGGTCCGGCCTCCGGGATGCGGATGCTGAACTACTTCATCAACCGCGGTGGCCGCGGCCTCTCGAAGACACGACGCGAGGAGCTCGAGCGAGCGAAACGGCTGCTCTCGAAGCGGATCGCGCGAGACCGCGAGAAGAAGAAGAGCGAAGCGGCCTAGCCGAGGCCGCTGTTGGCGGGAAGCGACATCGCCGAGGTGCACTTTGGAGGAGGGCAATGTGGCTTCGGACTGCGCGCTCGTCCGGGTGGGACGAATGGTGATGGCGTCGGCGACGGCGCGGGCGATGGTGACAAGGTCGGCGGCGGGGGCGTCGCGGTCGGTGCGGGCAGCACGATGGTGGCGGCCGTTGGCGTCGGCGCCGGCGCGATCGTCTCCGTCGCCGGGGCCGTCGGTGTGGTGGTCATCGGCGACGGCGCGGGCGCGGGCGTGGGCGTCGGCAGCGGGGCGAAGAGCGCAAGATCCGGCGTCCCTGAGGCGGTCGGTGTGGGCCTCGGCGACGGGAGCACCATCTTGATCGGCGACTCGTCGAGCGCGTGGACGGTCGAGATGCCTGTCGACGTGAGCGTTCCATCGGGAGCCGCGATGACCTCGAGGCTCGCGCCCTGACGACCTCCGGCGATCGTCCCCGTGACCGCGTATTCGAATGTGATCGTGTCGCCGGACGCGGCGGCAGCGGTCACGGTGTACGTGCCGCCGGGACCGGCGGGGAAGAGGACGAGCTGGTACGTCCCGCCCGGCGCGTCCTGCATCTCCACGATCTGCGGCTCGACACCCGGCGCGGTGGCGAGGCAAGCGGGGGTCTGCCGCACGGTCACCGGACCGGGGAGCACCACGCCACAGGTCCGACCGAAGGGATCCACCACCGCGAGGTACGCGGGCGGGCGCACGCCGAAGCGCAGCCGGTTCCGCGGGGTCGGAGCCGGGCGGGGCCGCGCCGGCGGCGCGTTCGGTACCACGGTCGTGATCTGCCCGGCAGGCACCACGACCCCCGCACCCTGCGCGGTGACCTCCACGACGCCGTCGATCGTCTGCACCGTGGTCGTGCCATCCGACAGCACCTCGACGATGAAGCCGGTCCCGCGCACCGTTGCGCTCGTCGTCGGCGTCCTCAGCTCGAAGCGTGACGCCGCATGCGTGAGCTCTTGCACGCTCGCCCAGGTGCGCCCGATCGACTGGAAGACCTGGATCGTGACGGATCCATCCGGACGGGCGGACGCTGCCTCGATCTCGATCGTCGTCGTGGGCTCGAGCTCGATCGTCGAGCCATCGAAGAACGTCACGACCGCGTGGCCGCCCGTCAGGGTGCGAACGCGATCGCCACGATCGAGGAGATCACCATCGCTCGCCGGCGCGAAGTCGGACGCGCCGCTCGCGACGGTGACGCTCCCGTCGAGGACCGTGAGCACGGTCGATGCTCCGGCGCCGGGCTGCTGCGTCAGGAGGAACGCGGCGATCAGCGACACGGCCGCGACGATCGACGCGAGCGGAAGCAGGCGGCGACGCGGCGTTCCCCCCATGCCGGACTTGCGAGCAAGCGCCGCGCCGATCCGTCGGTCGCGCCAACTCTTTCCTTGTGTTAGCGGCCGTCCTATCGAGCTTCACAGCAGACCGCTCGGCGTACGGTGGGGCCGTGATGGCCCGATCTCGAACGTTCGCGATCGTGCTCGGCGCGATCGCCGCGGCGGTCGTCGTCGCGCGACACGGCCGCGGTGCCGGCACCGGACGGACGGTGCCAGGCGGGATCGTCATGGGCGATGTGAGCGCCTACGACGTGATCAGCCGGCTTCTGCTCGGCTCGTTCTTCGACGGCATCGCTGCCGACGTCGCCGCGGCCGCACCGCACGGCGCACGCGTGCTGGAGGTCGGCTGCGGGCCCGGCCAGCTGTCGATCCGGATGGCTCGCCGGCATGGGCTCGACGTGACCGGCCTCGATCTCGATCCAGCCATGATCGAGCGCGCCCGCGCCAATGCCGACCGAGCGGAAGCCGGCGACGAGCGCCGTCCATCGTTCCGCGTCGGCGACGTGGCCTCGCTGCCCTTCGCCGACGGATCGTTCGATCTCGTGGTCAGTACGTTGTCGATGCATCACTGGGCCGACCCCGCGGCAGGCCTGGCCGAGATCGGTCGCGTGCTGCGACCGCGTGCCACCGCGCTCATCTGGGATCTCCGGCCGGGCGTGCGGCCACACCTCTTCGGACCACGCCACGCTCACCTGCCCGATCCGGCCGAACACCTGCACGGCACTTCGCTCCGCATCGTGCGCGCGGCGCCGTGGCGCTGGCCATGGAGGCTCAGCCTCGCCCGCCGGATCGAGCTGGTCCGCGCCGATGACGTGGACGCGAGGGACCTGAAAGACCACTCCGCCGCCTGACCTTCTCAGCCGGCCGTCGCGCCCGC